>NZ_ALVZ01000163.1 GCF_000332055.1 Xenococcus sp. PCC 7305
TACTTCTAACTTATCCCTTTAGGTTGAATTCCTCCACTTCTTTAAGTGGAACAGGGCATAGTGGTGAGTCTAATTCTCCCACTATGCCAGTTACCTTCTGCCTTCTTTTTAAAAATAACTTTGTCATTAAATTCCAGTTATAAGATACAGGATTTTACCCATAGATTATCTAAACATCAATAGTCTATGCCTTTCTAGAAGCGCAAGAACCTGAGTTTGAACTAATTGATATTTTTACAATAGTATTGTTTAATATTGTTTAGTGAAATTAAAGTGTTGATAAAAACATTTGTTAGGAAATTAACTTTGTGCAACTATTTATTAGCAAAATCCGGAACAAACTTGGCGGAATAAAGAAAAAACTTTTTGATTTCTTGAGATTTAATACGATGAGGCGGAAAATTCCGATAAAGAATATCAACAAATGCCTAGTCTTATTTCATCCGCGATCGGGGAGTAGTTGGTTAATTAAAATTTTGCAAGAGAATAAGAATTTCAGGGCAGGATATGAAATCTTTGGTTCTTATCAGTATGAATCAGACTCTCCTACTGCCTTAGAACAAGAGCAGTTACTCAATAATTTTTACAATTGCAAATTAGACAGGTCAATCACAACTTGGAATAACAAAAAAGGACGCTGGAATAGTAGTAAATTAGATTGTAACATCTACGATACAATAGTCTGTAAAATATCTCCTTACCAAGTAATTGATAAACCATTTCTTATTAAATTTATTCAAGAAAACAAGATTAAAGTCATTTGTTTAACTAGAAAAGATATTGTCAGACGTGCTGTTTCAGAATACAGATCAGATATTCTTTCCCAGAAAATAGGAACTCAGAATATAACCAAAATAGAAGACAATTATATACTGGGTTCTACTAAGATAGAAAAAGCAGATTTTTTTTCCTTTCTTGATAGAAGTTTAGCCGGGCTTAAGGATGTCTCTGTGATGGCTGATTTATTAGCTGAAAATAATGTTAATATTTTTCACTTAACTTATGAAAACTTACTCAAGGATACCAATAGCTCCTTACAAGAATTAGAGGATTTTCTGGGCTCCAAAATTAAGATTCGGCAGACGGAGAAAATAATAAAAATCACTGATGATAATCTTCAGAGCTCTGTTAGCAATTACGAGGAATTGCAGGAATGGGTAGATGAATATTTAAGCATCAAGACCTAAGAATTATGGATTTGCTATTCTTTGATCAATTTCTTCTAACGTATTGAGTAATAATCTTTTGGCCTGTAAACGCCAGCCCCATTTTTGAATTCTGAAAGCGGCATAACCTCCACCAAAAGTCGCAAGAAAGTCTAAGGGTTGAAACATGGAAATTCCTAGCAGTAAACCCAACCCAGCAATACCCCAAAAAGGCAAAGCTACCGTTTGACGTTGTTCTTCGACAATTTTACTTAATCCCCCTTGCGGAACTTCTTCTAGTAAGATGGCTTTAATCTCTTGTTGTTCCTTGCGGGGCACCGAGATGCCGATTTTGCGGCGCAACTTTTCTATTTTGCGCGCATCGGTACTATACTCGGTTAATTCGTCCTCTGCCATTAATAACAAACGTTCTAATTGTGACATTCTATATTAATCTTATATTGATAACTGATCACTGACTAATCGTCCATTTGCCAAGGCTCGGTAATATTGCCTTCGTCTATGATATTTTTGGCTCGCATGATCAATAGAAGTTGACCAATAATTGAACTAGGTGCTTCTTCCGACCATTGAACTACAATATCTTTTTCCGTTTCAACTAAGAAATAACTGTTCACATTCCACTCCACAGCAGCGCGATCAATAATTACTAAAACTGTTTCGGCTTTGCCCAATTGATAGTTAGGCAAGAGCTCACTTTGGCAAAAATAACCTACGGGATCTTTTGCTTTGAGAATCGCTTGCCAGCCAGGAACAGGAACAAAAGTTCCATTATGACTAATTGTAATCGTGCGGAATGGTTCTTTAATTTCTAGGGGAGAGACCGCGGCAATATCTTGGCGAGTCAGGGGGTAAGTTCCGGCAACGGGAATAATGCGAGGTAATTCCTCTTCGAATTCGAGACGATAAACAGGTAATAAAGGTGCTGTATAGGTAGTGGCAACGGAAAAATCACTCAGAAGTTTCTCGATCGCTTCTCTGGCAGAGTTGGAAACAGCAAACTTGAGTCCTTGAGCAATTAAGCGCGATCGCGTTTGTAAATCTTTCTTGCCCCGAGCCCGTTTCCAACAAAGATAGGCGACCATATCTCCTGGATGACTGGTAAAGGCATCAGGAAGCTGGGAAATGCGACCCACATCACGAGCGGCTTTAATCAGTTCGTGGGCATCATCAACATCGAAATTCTTGGCGCAGGCCAGCTCAGCAGCGGCGGCTCTTTGTTTATGCTTAAGAATGCGAAACTCGTATAAAACATCGGATCTTGGCCCCCGGAAGTAATTGAGGACAGACTCGGCAACTCCTTCTTTTTCCAAACTTTCGTAGACTTGTGATGCCACAACAATCACATTTTGTTGACTCTCTTGTAAACCCGAAGTTTCAAATATTTGTTCGGGAGAGCAACCTGCTTTGTGGAGCTGCTGGCAGGTTTTTCCCCAATCAACCCAGGTTCCTTCTTTATGAAGTAGCGATCGCAGTTTTTCTTGGATTTCTGCTTCTGACAACTGCAATTGACTATTTTGAGATTTACTTTCCATAAAATTAGGGAACGGGGAACAGGGAACAAGGCATTATAGGGAAGGACAGAGCCCTAACTGTTAACAGTTAACTGATAAGGTTGTTTCTTGTCAACTGGCAAGTCTACTTGATATTTTATTAAATCTGCTAAATCTTGTAATTGATTGATCGCTTCGGCGCCTTCTAGTTTCATCAGCTCGCGATCGTCTCGCATTTCCGTCCAAGTAATTCCATAGTCGGAAACCAAAAAACGGATTAAATGATCTTCCCCCAGGCTCACCATGAAAGAGGCACTATTGAGCTGACCACCACAGGTATAGCAGGAGGCTAGATAGCCCCGATTCTCTAAGGCGATCGCTAGGGCCTGAAGGTCCATGACCAAGTCCCGGACAAATTCACGGTGTTGTTGTGCAAGTCTTGTAAACAATGTTTTCCTCCCAAACACCAAATTTTTATTGTAAACGTTTTTAGTTTTGAAGATTTTCTTAAGATTTATGTACATGATAAGGGAAAACAATGTATTACTAAGATTACTCATTTGGATACAGCACATTGTTCTCACTTTTTTTGAAGGCACGAGTTTTGCTTTTGGTTATAATCCTAGATGTTTATCAAAATTTAAAGGAAAAAGAAGGGATAACATCTTTCCAGTGACCAGAGATCGTTTTTACATTAGCAATTAAACCTAGATTATGGGAATTCAGTTACAACAAGCCTTAACCGTCGGCAAATATTTAGTTACTCAGAAGTTGATGGGGAAAAAAAAGTTCCCTTTGGTACTGATGCTAGAACCTCTTTTCCGCTGCAACCTAGCCTGTTCTGGTTGTGGCAAGATCCAGCATCCACCAGAAATTCTCAAACAAAATTTATCTCCCGAGGATTGTTTTGCGGCGGTGGAAGAATGTGGTGCACCTGTTGTTTCGATCCCAGGGGGCGAGCCACTACTTCATCCTCAGATCGCTGAGATTGTTCAAGGTTTGATTGATCGCAAAAAATTTGTCTATCTTTGCACTAATGGCTTATTGCTCGAAAAAAGCCTGAAAAAGTTTCAACCTTCCCCTTATTTAACTTTTAGTGTTCATTTAGATGGGTTAGAAGAGCAGCATGATGAATGTGTAGATCGCAAAGGAGTATTCCAAACAGCGATCGCAGCTATCAAAGCGGCTAAACGTCAGGGATTTAGAGTTAGCACCAATACCACCGTCTTTACTGGAGCAGATCCGAAAAAGATGCAGGAGTTTTTTGATTTTCTCGAAACCTTGAATCTGGATGGCATGATGATCTCTCCTGGCTACAGCTATGAATGGGCTCCTGACCAAGAGCATTTCTTACAGAGAGAGCAAACAAAGGCTTTATTCAAAGAAATTCTTAGTCCTTGGAAATCAGGCCGCAAAAAATGGAGTTTTAATCATAATCCCCTATTTTTAGAATTTTTAATGGGAGATGCTGATTTTGACTGTACTCCCTGGGGCAGCCCTAGTTATAGCGTTTTTGGTTGGCAAAAACCTTGTTATCTCGTCAATGAAGGACATTATTCTAGTTACTCAGAATTACTCGCAAAAACCGAATGGAGTAACTATGGCAAAAATAGCGGCAATCCCAAATGTCGTGATTGCATGGTGCATTGTGGCTATGAGCCAACAGCCGCGACAGTGGCAATGCAACCAGATAATATGGGCAAAGCTTTAAGTGGCTTGTTTGGCGGCTAAGCTGAAACTTATGATATAATCTTGTTGGTTCGACTGCTTCTAGTTTCCAGATGAAGTCAGATCGAAATACCACCTAACAACTGATAACTGATAACTGATGTGTGGGGGCTGTTCTAAACACCCCTATTTTTTTGTCCCGGCAGGAGTTATGAATCAGTACAAAAGTTTTAATTTTTAATATTTATTTTATTAGGCAAAGGGCAATTCTAGAGCTTTATACTCTACTCGGTTGCGACCTGAAGCTTTGGCTTCATACAATGCTCTATCAGCCGCCGCAATCAAAGACTCGGGAGAAGAGTCAACACTGGGAATAATACTCGAGACGCCTAAACTTAAAGTGACATATTGACTCACTTCGGATAAATCATGGGGAATTTGTAACCCGACAATTCTTTCTCGGACATCTGTCGCAACTTTTAAGGCCCCTTCTCCTTGGGTAAAAGGTAGAACCATGGCAAATTCTTCTCCTCCATAACGGAAGACCACATCAGCAGGTCGTTTAATTGCCATTGCCATGCCTTGGGCTACGTTATATAAACATTGATCTCCTGCTTGATGCCCATAGGCGTCATTATAAAATTTGAAATAGTCTACATCACAGATAATCAACGAAAGAGTTTGTTGTTCCCGAGCGCATCTTGACCATTCTTGAGCGAGATACTCATCAAAACGACGACGATTGGCAACTTGAGTAAGACTGTCTATGTTTGCTTGCCGCTGTAGTTCCTGATTGGCTTCTTTAAGGGCAATTTCCATCTGTTTGCGTTCTGTAATATCTCGAAAATTCACCGCAAAACCATCACCCAATTTGACGGCAACAATATGAAACCAATTGCCCTCGCGATTGTAGTAATGTTCTTTATCTAAGACAATGCAATTTTCTACAACTTGAACAAAAAAATCAAATAAACCCTCAAATAAATTATTAGATAAGGTTTCTCGTAACAGTTGACCCCTTAAGCTATCTCCCGTTTCTCCCACTGACATAGCTGCGACGGGATTTACTACCAACCAACGAAAGTCGATAATGCTCCCCCAGCGATCGCGAATTGCTTCAAAAGCCGCTACCCCATCAAGAGAGCTGTTTAATACTCCCGCTAAAAGTGCCCGAGACTGATTTAGCTCTTTTTCAACTGTTTTTCTTTCCTTGACGTTCTGATACAGAAGTTGTTTGAGATTGTCTTTTTCTTGATAAATTTTAAATTGAGTTTCGACTCGAACCAATAATTCTTCGATAAAAAAGGGTTTGGTAATAAAGTCCGCACAGCCCAATTTAAAAGCTTGCACCTTGTCGCTTTCCGAATCTAAGGAGCTAATAAATATTATGGGTATCTGACGGGTCTTTTCATTAGACTTGAGAATTTTACATAGCTTATAACCGTTGATCGCCGGGAGAACAACGTCTAATAATATCAGGTTGGGAAGTTCCCCTCTAATTGCGTGAAGAGCCATTTCTCCATCAGCAACGCAGTGAACTCGATAATTATGCTTCATCAAAACAGATGACAAAAGACGGAGATTGTCTAATGAATCATCTACGATGAGAATATTACCTTTGACCGGTGCATCGTATTCTTTGCTCATTCACCATTGCTTTGGAAATGAATATATATCCTGACACGCAAAAAGACTTAAAGCCTAAAAATAAGGTTGAGCTTTTGAACAATACAAAATTTAAATAGCTACTATTTTTTTAACGTGCTAGTTTAATTTTAAGTCAGATTTTGGGAAAGGCAATAGCCAAGAGCAAAACAGGTAACTTAGTTGCAAGCTCAATTCCCTAGTTTTTCTAATGACTGACGAGAAACCAATTTCTCAATATTAGCTTGAGTGGTTTGTAACAACTGTTCTCTAGGACTTGTGACGTCTGTGAGCGTGGGCAGAAAATTACGAGCTTGTAATGCCATGTGGAGTTGTAGTTGGGCTACGTATTCACTAATGTCTTCACGAAAATGCTCATGATGAGTTAACTGCAAATTCACGCTGTTTGGTCTCCCGAAAAAATATAGCTTTTGATATCAATAAAAACTAACATGAGAGTTGTACTTTTCGAGCTGTTTTCGATGATTCTCAATATTTTGCAATATTATTGCGTTAATAAACTTAATTTTTCTTTGGTCTAAGTTTTGTTAACTCGAATTATCAGGATAGAGAAATAAGACAATTGTAGGTTGGGGTAATCTGTGAGGTCATTATATATTCTGCGATCGCTAAAAGTTGCTCTTTCGACTAAACTACTAAATTTTAGTAACCCTCGTCGTTGCAAAATTTGCCACACTTTTTGATAGACCGCATTAACTTTCATCAAAACCACAACATCAGATGATGCTAAAGCCTGTTCCAAATCTTCCCAGGAATAGGTAGCAGGTAAAATCTTCAGACTCTGATAACTAACAGTTAACGGAATCTGTAACTCAGAAGCTGCGGCCATAGGAGAACAGATCCCAGGCACGGTGATAATGGGGACTTCCCCAAAATATTGTTGTGTTGTCTGAGCTAAATAAGTAAACGTGCTATAAAAGCTGACATCTCCTTCACAGGCAAAAGCCACATCAATTCCTTGTTTCAAATATTGCCAAACCTCTTTTGCTGCTTGCTGCCATGCTTGGTGCAAAAGACTCTCATCCTTTGTATAGGGAAAATTTAAGGCAATAGTTTTTTGTTCTGGCCGCAGCCATTGAGCAATTATCTGTTCTGCAATGCCTGGTTTTTGATTAATCCCTGCGGGGAAAGCTACAATTTCCGCTTTTTGCAATAATCGTAACCCTTTAACTGTAATTAATTCAGGATCTCCAGTCCCCACACTAATGCCATAGAGAGTTCCAATGTTCAATGTTTAATTTTTAATGTTCAATTTTCAATTATCTCAAGAGTCTCGTAAACTTTGATAACGATAGAAGTTGAAGATATCAAAGAGGATTCCTGCAACAGTGCTAGTTAAACCAATGGTGAGCATGCCCAATAGAGGTTTACCATTACCAAAAACTAGTAGAAATTCTAAAATAGCATTGTTGATTCCGTTTCCTAAAACTAACAAACTAGGGACGAAACCCAACAAAAATGAAAAGCCTAGCAACAATAAAATTAACGTTACAGGAAGTGCAAAGCTAATCGTGGCGGTAAGGAATAGAGAGGTCATCAAACTAGGCGCAAGTTTCATATTACATTGCCTATGATAAAGAGTATTTGGGCAAGGATTGTTGCCTATCAATACACCATAGACGGAATTTTCCTGTTTGGAGATTATATTAAAAATTCTTAAATCTTTATAAAATTACTTGGTAAACATTAGTTAACTCCAGAGCTCTAGGTCTAGGAAAAGCTTTAGCGGTTATGGGATTCAACTAGTATTGCGGATTGTTGCAAAAAATTTCTAATTCCCCGCAGATAAGAATCACTATCTTCCAACATCGGAAAATGACCTGTGTTGGATAATTCGAGATAGTCCAACTTATGGTTCAGTTTGGATGCCTGTTTTGCCATTTTTGCGGGGATAATCTGATCTTTTTCTCCTGAGACAAGAAGAGTTGGGACTTCGATGTTGGCAAATTCGCGCGGCATAATTTCTACCGCTTCTTTACTTACTGAAGTAAAAATTGTTCCTAATGCCGATTCGTAATCAGCTAGAAGAAAATCTTCTAAAAAAGCAAAGCGATCGCTCTTGTCAATGGGACGGGATAAAAATCTGGCCATGAACATTCTGTCGGCAAAAGGAAATTTGAGGAACCATTGGTAACGAAATTTGACTACATAGGCTCCAAACTTATGAAAAGCCTTGAAAGCTCTTTCGTCATATTCAAAGATGCCATTGCAAGTAAGGATTGCTTGTTTGACGCGATCGCGGTGGCGATTAATAAAGAAAGTTGCCACCGATGCTCCCATAGAATGAGCCTGAACTGATATTTCTGTCAGGCCCAATTGATCTAATAAGATAGCTAGATCATCGGCATAGTCTGACATTTCGTAACCTAGATTCAAAGGCTGATCAGGTAATGTAGAACGACCGAAACCCCGCATATCATATAGTAGACAGTCAAAGTCTGCCGACAAGGCATGAGCCGTACTTGACCAATATCTAGCAGAACCCGCCCAACCATGAACAAATACCATAACTGGTTTACGAGCTGTATTGTTGGAGTCACGAATCCACTGATAAAAATGGTCAACCCCACGGACATTGATGAAAGGCATGGCTACTCTGAAATAATCACGATTCTTTTGTGATATCAGATTAATCAATCTTTAAGGTGTTTTTTCGGTAAAACTTTATATTGTGACGCTCCGCTATTTCTAGGTCTTCAGGGCGATCAACATCAGGCAAAATGGGTAAGTATGCCGTCGATAAAGCTAGTTGCTGAGCGATTTTCTTTGTTGTAGAGAAGACAGAATCCGTCCCCCAGTTAATATCAGTAAACAATTCGGGAACTAATTTATTTAACCCAATCAGATAATATCCCCCATCTTCGGCTGCTCCCAATACTAATTCCTGGTTATTTAGAGCCTCGAAGGCTTGGCCTAAAATCATCGGATTAAGATCAGGGCAGTCAATCCCAATAGTTACGATTCTTTGTTTTCCTCGCTTAAAAGCATCCGCAAAGGCTGATTTCATCTTGGCGCCGAGATCTCCTGATGCTTGAGGACGATAACTGTAGTTATTTCCTAAGTTATTTCCTAGCCAAGATATCATTAAACTGCGATCGCCACCAGCAAAATGAATTTCGATATCTATCGGACGAGATGCCTGTAATGTTTGAGCTGTCCCAATTGTATGTTCACTTAGTTGACGTTGTAAATCTGCTGCTCCTAGGGCTCCTAATGCAGGAATCATGCGGGTTTTAGTTTTTCCAGCCTCGGGATAACGGGTAAAAATAATTAAGCTTTCAGTCATAAATTCTCAATATACTAAGGGAACGGGGAACAGGGAACAGGGAATGGGGAACAGGTAAAAGGGAACAGGGAACAGGGAACAGGGAACGGGGAACAGGGAACGGGGAACAGGGAATGGGGAACAGGTAAAAGGGTAGAAATTCGTATTTTGTTGGGTCAAGATTTATTGAAGATAGAATTAGTTAATAAGTATAAATACTTGGATAAAAATTAGGTAGAAATTCTTACCTTCCCATGATTCTACAGAACTGAAATATTTAGTATTTGGCATTTCTCCGTATCTTTTTGCTTAAATTCCTAAACTTCACTGGTAAAACCCTCAGTGTGATAACAAAATAAACGTCATAAGTCAATGAAGTACTTCACCAAAAGCAAGTGATTTCATCAATTGCCCCTGCAAATTTGACTCAGTATTATTAGTTAAGTAGCAAGTAAGTAATTGGTGGAATTACTTAGCAGAAATTCCAGAGCATAAAAAAGTTTATTAAAAATATTATTTTCTTGTCATCAATTCATCAGAGGAAAATCTAATGGTATATGTAATTCGGACAATTGTTCTCTTTATGATCGGACTTTGGCTCAAAAATAAGTTTAAAGAAGAGCTTAGTTTCAAGTCAATTAAGATTGTGATGATGCAAGTGTTTCTGCCTGCGGTCATTTTTTACCTAATACTGACCAATAAAGAAGGAATTAGTGAGCATGGCCTATGGATGATCATTGTGGCAACTTTAGCTTTAAACTTCCTTACTTTTGGGTTTGCTAAGTTTGTTTTGCCCAAACTGCTGCCTAGTCTTGGCAAAAAAATCATTAATACTAATGCCGTTATGTTAAGTGCCTATGCGCCCTGCATAACAGTTGTCCCGATCGCAGCCGCTATCTCAACCAACGTCAATGCAACCTATGCAGCTTTGTTCGATATTGGTGATAAGTTTTTTATTTTTGTAATTCTGTTTGCTTATATTTCAGTTCAAGTTCAAGAAAAATCAGGCGGGTTCGGGCAAAATGCCTCTCGTTTTCTCAAAAAGATTATTTTGCAACCGATTAATCTCGCTTTGATTTTGAGTTTAGTACTTTCGAGTCAAAATATTGTATTTGAAGATTTACCTTCTGTAGTTCAACAAGTGATCGTTGATATCAAAGCTCCCTTGCTGATCTTGATTCCCATCTTTATTGCTGGAGTTGTCAGTTTTGAAAATATGTCCAAAACCTTATTATCTGTTTTGATGTATAAATATGGCTTTGGTTTTGTCGTTAGTGCGATATTTTTGTTACTATTCCCCGGCGTAATCACTGCTGGATTAGGACTACTTGTTGTTGTGGCACCCCTTGCTTCTTCTAGTATGTGGGCCAAACAAAATCTCATGGAATTTGACCAGGAGAAAGTATCTCAAAAATTCGATCTTGAGTTTGCTGACGATTTGTTTACTAATTCCTTTGGTATCTCTCTACTTTTAAACTTCCTAATTTTTTCCATCGGCGAGTCGGTTGTTAATCCCAATCTTCTTCTAATCGTTGGTGGTGGCTTAATGGTTACAGCCTCGATGTTATATGTTCGTTCTAGAAAAGCAGCCAGACAAGCACAATTGGCAGCTGCGGAAGCTCAAGCTCAAAAAGAACTAGCTCTTAGATAAGATGGCTTTTGGGGTAATCAGGAATTAAAGAATTGTCCATTCTTCATTGAAGAGAAGCGATCGCGATCGCTTCTTTTTTGTTGACATGATAGAATTCCCCTTGGGGAATTTGTCAAAAACTCTATCAGAAATTGTGATCGTAAATACCGATAAGCTAAAACCAGATTGGGCAGGAGATGATCTCCTATCTCGCTTTGTAAATCTTTTGATTAAGACTAAGCCTTTCTATAGCATCATGAAAGGTCAAGCCAGACGAGTACTGATTAGCACAGCGGAAAAAAATGGTATTCCTTGGCGCAAGAATTACCAGGAATTAGCGAACTCCGAAGTTAAAGAATTGTACAATGCGATCGCAGATGCTGAGTTAGTCTATCCTGATTACTATCAAGTTCCCTTTCATGCCTATGATGAAGGCAATCTTTGTTGGCAAGCAGCCTTTGAAGCGGAATCTGCCACTCTGTCTATGGGTTTACGAGTTTGGAAAAATGAACCTGGTTTGACTTGGCAAGTTGCCCAGGATAGATTACGTAACAGTTTTTATCAAATAGTAGAAAAATATACCAATAATCCACTCCAAGATATTCTTGATATTGGTTGTTCTGTCGGCATTTCGACCTTAGCCCTTCATCGCTATTTCAGTGCTCAACAAGATCTTCCGATCACAACTATTGGCTTAGATTTATCTCCCTATATGCTAGCCGTTGCTAAAAAAAGAGATGAACAACAGGAAATTAGCCAATGGTTTCACAGCAAAGCAGAAAAGACCAAATTTGCCGATAATTCTTTTGATCTGGTCACGCTACAATTTCTCGTCCATGAATTACCTCGCAAGGCAACCCAAGAAATTTTCACAGAAATGTTCCGTATTCTGCGTCCTGGTGGTGTGATTGCGATCGTCGATAATAATCCGGCTTCCCCCGTAATTCAAAATTTGCCACCGGTGTTATTTACCTTAATGAAAAGTACTGAACCTTGGAGCGATGATTATTACACTTTTAATATTGAACAATCTTTGGTAGATACTGGCTTTAACTATCAAACTACTGTTGCTAGCGATCCCCGTCATCGAGCGATTATCGCAATTAAAAGTTGACTCCTGTAGCTGGGATCAATAATCAACTATTATGGAAGTAATTAATTAGTCATGGAAAATATCCTCGGAGTTGCTAAATTCAGATATGAATTTGTCTCGCGCAAAGACGCAAAGACGCAAAGAAGATTAGTCGAAATATTCTTTAGTGTTTTAAATCAGCAGCGCCATATCCTCAATTTCTAGATTGTACTTAAAAAGGGATAAATGCAAATCATGACAGCCAAAACAGTAGGGAAATTACTAACTTTCCAAGATTATCTTAGCTATGACGATGAGACAAATAATCGCTATGAATTGGTTAATGGAAAATTAGAAGCCATGAATCCTCCTACTTTTAGGCATATTCTTATTGCCAAATTAATCGAACAGGCTTTTGATCAAGAAATTAGCCGTTTAAAATTACCTTGGATATGTTTAAAAGAATCGGGAATTCGTACTGGTTGGCGGAAGTCTAGACTGACAGATATTTCTGTAATTAAAGCGAACGATATCCAGGGATTTATTGACAAATCAGCAGTATCTCAAATTCCTCCTTTGCTTGCGGTGGAAATAGTAAGTCCAGAATCAATCAAACGTGATTATCGGTATAAGCGATCGGAATATGCGGCTTTAGAAATACCTGAATATTGGATTGTTGATCCTCAAGAAAATAAAGTTACAGTTTTGCTGTTGGATGAAGGTTTATATGAAGAAACAGTCTTTACAGAAGAGGAAAAGATTATTTCTGTGACATTTTCCAAACTCAACTTAACTGTCAAAGGCATTTTGACAGTGGGGAATCTTGAGACTTGATATTTGATAAAAAATTGGGTGTTTGATATCGTTCATAAGTTGAATTTAATTACAATTCTTGATTTTGAAGTTTTTTCAAAATTGCTGTTTGAATTTTCTCGTCAAAGTCAAGATCCTCAGGGCCAGCAATAACTTCGCGATGATTTTGATTCAAACGATCTAAATATGCTTGAAGCGCAGATTTATTATTACGATGTTTAAGAAAATACCGTTTCAATTCTACATCAGTCATCTGTTCATAATCTATTTGGCTCATTAGATCACCTCCCCATTAAGCTTTAAATTAATTGATTTTTGACTATTGCTGTAGCGTTTGGATGACTAATTACTTAGCGGTTGCTTTGGTTTTCTTTTGTTTTTTCTTTTCAGCTTGTTTAGCACGTTTAGCAGCTTGCTTCGCAGCTTTTTTCTCAGCTTCAATTTTTTGCTGCTCTTTAGCTTGAGCCTCGGCAACTTTACTTAAATAATATTTATAATCTCCTGGATAAACCACTAACTCCCCATCTTTGATCTCAACAATTTTATTCGCTACTTGGGAAATAAAATAGCGATCATGAGAAACCACAATCACCGAGCCATCATAATTCTGTAATGCTTGCTCTAGCATCTCTTTTGCTGGAATATCGAGATGGTTGGTCGGCTCATCTAGCATTAATAAATTTGCCGGAGTTAAGAGCATTTTTGCCAAAGCCACCCTAGCTTTTTCTCCTCCACTAAGTGCTTTGACTTTCTTAAATACTGTCTCGTTACTAAAGAGAAATCTCCCGAGCAATGTCCGAACTTCTTCATTTTTCCACTCAGGAACTTCATCATGAATTGTCTCAATGACAGTTTTCTCTAAATCTAAAGCTTCCGCTTGATTTTGTTCAAAATAGCCAGGAATTACATTATGCTTGCCGAAAGTAGCTATGCCGTCTTCTGGCTCTTCTAATCCGGCAATCATCCTTAGTAACGTGGATTTACCTGCACCGTTTGCACCTAAAATAGCAACGCGATCGCCCCTTTCTATGGTCAAATCAGCACCCAAAAATAAAATATTATCGTTATAGGTATGGGTTAAATCTTTGACAACCACGACATCTCGACCACTGCGAGCAGAAGGCGGGAACTGAAATTTGAGAGTTTTGAGATCCGCGATCGGTGCATCGACTAACTCTATTTTGTCTAACTGTTTTTCTCTACTTTTTGCTTGGGTACTTCTGGTGGCACTAGCGCGGAAGCGTTCTACAAATTGTTGTTGCTTGGCAATCTCTTTTTGTTGGCGTTCATAGGTTGCCAACTGAGAGGTACTAGCTTCTGCTTTTTGCAATAAATAATTGGAATAATTACCTAAATAAGTAGTAGAAAACCCTCTTTCCGTTTCCACTATTTTGGTACAAAGGCGATCGAGAAATTCCCTATCATGTGAAATAATAACCATCGGAGTATTGACTCCTTTGAGATATTTTTCTAGCCATTCAATAGTTTCCAAATCTAGATGGTTGGTCGGCTCATCTAGTAATAAAACATCAGGTTCTTGAAGTAAGATTTTGCCCAAACTCATTCGCATTTGCCAACCGCCACTGAAGGAACTGACTAGGCGATCGCCATCTTCGGGCTCAAAACCAACTTCTGGCAATATTTTCTCAATCTGGGATTCTAGAGTATAAGCGTCTAGGGCTTCTAACTTGCGTTGTAGCTTATCTAGTTTATGAATTAATTTATCTAATTGTTTGGCATCAGCAACATCCATTTCGTGATGCACTTTATTCATCTGCTGATGAACTTCATTCACCTCTGTAAATACTGTCCAAAACTCTTCGCGAACTGTTCGAGTTGGTTCTACTTCAAATTCTTGGGTCAGATAGGCAATGCTCAAGCTTTCAGGGCGAATTACCTCTCCTGAGGTGGGTTCGACTTCCCCCATAATTATCTTCAACTGGGTAGACTTTCCTGCACCATTAACGCCAACTAAGCCAACTCGCTCTCCTGGTTTAACTTCCCAGGTAACATCTTTGAGCACTTCTCCTGTGGGGTAAATTTTACTGATGTGTTCGAGTCGTAGCATCAAGAATCTCCGTGGTTGGTAAAGTTTTATGGACGATTGTTACCAAATATTATATTAGCTTAAGAAGTAGGGAATTAGGAACCAGAAGAGAGGAACCAGGAGAGAGTAAAATGTATAACCCTGACAAAAATAGTCTAGTATTATCAACGCAGTGGTTGAATCTGTGCAAGAATCCTAAATCTTTACCATTGCTAATACTTAATCTTGAAAGAATGAGATCGCTCTGTTTCCTATGGGAGAAAAAATTTTAGTCACTGGAGGAGCAGGATATATTGGTTCTCATGTCGTAAAAAAACTGAGGCAGACTGACCATGATATTGTAGTTTATGATAACCTTTCCACTGGCTCTGCTGCTGCTGTTTTGCATGGCAAATTGATTGTAGGAGATCTTAATAATCTAGAATTGTTGTCTCAGGTTTTTGCTCAGCATAAATTTTCCGCTGTTTTCCATTTTGCGGCTAGTATCTCCGTCCCTGAATCTGTGGCTAAGCCCCTGAGTTACTATGCCAACAATACTCGCAATACTCTCAATTTATTGCAATGTTGCCAAAAGTTTCAAGTTAATAAGTTAGTTTTTTCTAGTACAGCTGCGGTTTATGGCGATACTGATAACTGCCCAATTATCGAGTCTGAGCCTACGAATCCTGTGAATCCTTATGGCCGCTCAAAATTAATGAGTGAAATGATGATTCAAGATTATAGTTATAGTTCCAATTTGAAATATGTGATTCTCCGCTATTTTAATGTTGCGGGGGCCGATTGTTCTGGAGAAATTGGTCAGTCTGGTAAAAAAGCCAATCATTTGATTAAAATAGCTTGTGATGCGGCTCTTGGACTTCGCGATCGCGTAAATATTTTGGGAACTGATTACCCCACGCCCGATGGCACAGGAATTCGTGATTATATTCACGTCGAAGATTTGGCCACTGCCCATCTCGATGCTTTATCCTATCTTGCAACTAATAGCGAAAGTCAAATTCTTAATTGTGGTTACAGCAAAGGCTATAGCGTAAAAGAGGTGCTCTCAAAGGTCAAAGCAATTTCTGGAGTTGATTTTCCGGTAAGAGAAACTTCTAGAAGACAAGGTGATCCTGCTTGCGTTGTGGCTTGTTGCGATCGCATCAAGCAGGTCTTAAATTGGCAACCTCAATATAATTCGTTGGATGCGATTGTCCGTAGTGCTTGGGATTGGGAAAAATTGAAAATTAAAAATTAAAAATTAAAAATTGGATAGTATTAAGTTGGTGTGGCGATCGCTGGAAAAATATCCTCAGATCTATGGGATAGTTGCTCTAGTCTGGTTATTGATAGTTGGCTTTATTGCTTTTCTTTGGCATTTGGGAGCCACAGGTTTAGTAGACGAAACCGAACCATTATTTGCCGAGGCCGCTCGTCAAATGACTGTGACCGGAAATTGGATTACGCCTTATTTTAATGAAGTAACTCGCTTTGATAAACCACCTTTGATTTATTGGTTGATGGGGATTGGTTATCAAATAATGGGAGTGAATGAATGGGCTGTTCGTTTACCTTCGGCGATTTCAGCAATTTCCTTAATGGTTTTGGGATTCTATACCTTAAGACGCTTGGGAAATATCAATCAAAGCTCAACGCGATCGCAATCATTATTATTTGCAGTCATCGGTACTAGTTTGATGGCTTTAAATTTGCAAACAATTCTCTGGGCACGCACTGGAGTTTCTGATATGTTGCTTAGCGGTTGCATGGGCAATGCTTTGTTTTGTTTCTTTATTGGATATAGCAATTTAGGGAACGGGGAAACGAGAGATCGTAAGAAGTTTGGGTTGCCTAGTTTATGGTATTTGGGGTTTTATATTTTAATTGCTTTGGCAGTTTTAGCTAAAGGCCCGGTGGGAATTGTCTTGCCTGGATTAATTATTTTTTGCTTCTTGCTCTATGTCGGACAATTCAAGGCTGTGGCGAGAGAAATGAATTTGATTTTAGGGGCAATTATTTTTCTTGTTATTAGTGTTCCTTGGTATATTTTAGTTTTCTTGGAAAATGGCCAGGTTTATCTCGATGCTTTCTTTGGCAAACATAATTTTCGACGCTTTACCGATGTAGTCAATGGTCACGATGCTCCTTGGTATTTTTATATTTTTATTGTCCTAGGTCTTTTTGCTCCTTGGTCTGTGTATTTACCTCTGGCAATCCATCGTTTAGCTTGGTGGCGCCGGTCTTGGTGGCAGAGGCAACCTCGCCATAATCACCTGGGAATTTTTGCGTTTTTTTGGTTTGTTTGTATCTTTCTCTTTTTTAGTATTTCTGTCACGAAGTTACCGAGTTATGTTTTGCCGCTAATTCCTGCCGGCTCTATTTTAGTGGCCATGTTGTGGGATGAATATTTTGCTCGGGGTCTTGCAAAGCCCAAAAAATTCCAAGATCAAGGCTTCTTAATCAGCATTTTAGCGAATCTCTTACTGGCTATTTTGTTCGCGATCGCATTTATCCTCCTGCCAACTTTTATTGGTAAAGACCCGGCAATCCCCGAGTTAAATTTGTTACTTACAAAATCAGGATTAACTACTAAAGGTGCAATTGTTTGGGGCCTAATCGCGATCGCAATTATGAGTTGTCTGATCAGAATTCGCTATTGGCGTTGGATTATTGCAGTCAACCTTGTGGGTTTTGTCGCTTTTACCAGCTTTGTTTTACTGCCGACGAGTTTCTTTCTCGATGTCAATCGGCAACTGCCTTTGCGAGAAATCGCTCAAGAAATTATCACTGTTCAAAGAGCTCATGAACCTATCATCATGTTGGGCTTTAAAAAACCGAGTTTGGTCTTTTACACTCAGCAGCCAGTTCAGTTTTTCCGTAGAAAAAAATCCCTATCTGAATACATCACAGAGTTTGACGCCGACATTAAATCGGACACTTTTCTCCTGATTAGTCGAGCCAAGGAAATTCGCAAGGTCGCAAAATTGCAGCCTCAAGATTACCAGCAATTGGCAAAAAAAGGAGTTTACAACTTAATTAGAGTTCTGAAAGCACAGTTCTACTTAGACATTAAGTGATGATAAAAAAACATTTGAATTTCAGAGCTTAATATTAAGTTTTGAACTTTTATGAACTAATTGTAAAGTAATGTGTACTTATTTTAAAAAATGCAACAAGAGCAATTAGCCCCTTATGGTTACAGAGTTATTAAACTAAGATCGTGCTTGCCAACCAAAATTTCACATTGAAAAATGAAAATCTGGCAATTTTATGGAATTAATCATCTGTATCTGCAAGAAATTACCCTTGCCAGTGAAATGCCTTGAGAATATCGATAACTCATTCAGCATAATCACATAGGTTAAGAAGAGAAAAATCTCAACTTATAGGTATTTTTTCTTCCTTCTTGATAGTCAATCAAGATTAAAGATAAAGATGGTCTAATTAAGTTCAAAAATTGGAGACTTCATTTCAAGTGAATCAAAAAAATAAACTGTGAGCATTATGATTGAAACTTTAAAAAGAATCATCGGGATCGATGAAGATTTCTCCTATGAAGGTGACGGATATGAAGAATATTCCGGAGAAGAAGAAATAACTACTGGATATTCAGAACCCAGTTCCGAATCTCAACTCAAAGAATCAGAAGCTGTAAGAGCTAGTTCTCATAGTAATAACAAAAAAAATCTAGGGAAACAGGAAACAAACATGACCAATAAAGTTGTCGGACTACCTGGCCTCAATAATGGTAATGCAGAAGTAACAGTAATTGAACCTCAATCTTTTGAGGAAATGCCCCAAGTTATTTCGGCATTACGCGATCGCAAGTCTGTGGTTCTCAATCTTAATATGATGAATCCAGAAGAAGCACAAAGAGCTGTGGACTTTGTTGCCGGCGGAACTTACGCAATGGATGGGCATCAAGAAAGAGTAGGCGAAAGTATTTTCTTGTTTACTCCCAGTTGCGTTAAGGTCAGCACCTTATCTGGTATTGTTAGCGAAGTAGATGAGTTGACCGATGCCAGAGTAAGTCGTTCTGTATCTAATCACAACGATCCTTGGCAAGAACCAAGAGTTATGGCGCAATAACAAAAAAATCATGACCATAGATAGCATCCAGTTTGGGGTTATTGGCGGCGGCGTAATGGCAGAAGCTATTATTTCCCGTCTGCTGCAACAACAAATATA
The DNA here is from genome assembly GCF_000332055.1 of Xenococcus sp. PCC 7305. Taxonomy (GTDB): domain Bacteria; phylum Cyanobacteriota; class Cyanobacteriia; order Cyanobacteriales; family Xenococcaceae; genus Xenococcus. The sequence goes on from NZ_ALVZ01000163.1 coordinate 18,987, forward strand.
TTCTCCCAGTCATATACTCGTTAGCGAACCGCAATTGCAACGCCGAGAATTCTGGAAAGAGCAATACCAAGTAGCAGTAACGACAGATAATAATCATGTCATCTCAGCCCAAGAAGTTATTCTCTTAGCCATTAAACCCCAAGTTTTGGATGTTGTTGCCGAACAATTAACTTTATCTTCTGAAAGTAAGCAGAGTCCATTAATACTTTCAATTTTGGCGGGTGTTTCCTTAGAACGCTTGGAATCGGTTTTTCCCGGCTATTCAATAATTAGAGTTATGCCTAATGCTCCCGCGACAATTGGCGAAGGAGTCAGCGCGATCGCAAGAGGTTCGCAAGTTTCTGCGCTTCAGTTACAAAAAGCACAACAAATTTTTACCGCAGTGGGGCAATTGGTAGAAGTTCCCGAATATTTAATGGATGCGGTCACAGGCTTGTCTGGTTCTGGCCCAGCTTATGTTGCTTTGATGATAGAGTCCCTTGCCGATGGTGGTGTTGCCGCAGGATTACCAAGGGCGATCGCCCAAAAATTAGCTATTCAAACAGTTTTGGGAACAGCAAAACTCTTACAAGAATCAGGACTACATCCAGCAGAAGTCAAAGATCGAGTTAGTAGTCCTGGGGGAACAACGATTGCAGGGGTTACAGAACTAGAAAAAGGCGGGTTCCGTTCAGCTGTCATTGAAGCTGTACAAGCTGCTACCAAACGCTCTAGAGAATTGAAAATTAAAAATTGAAAATTAAAAATTGAAAATTAAAAATTACTTGCACTAAAGTACTGGCGTCGCGTCATCCTTGTCATTCCGCTTGACGGGACGAATGAAGGGAAAATTGAGAGTTGAGAATTGCTTGCTTTACTCTTCGTTTTCTTCGGAAATTGCAGATTCTATCTCCTGCAATAGTTGCCCTAGTTTCATCCTTTCAATATAGGGCCAACCGCCTTTTTCCTCAATGTCTTTGACAAACTGATAAAGATCATTACGAGTTTCAGGTAATGAAGTTTCAAACATTTCTGTCCGGATGTGACGGTGAATTTGCTCCAATTGGCGCAATAATGCTAGCAACTGCAAAACATCATGACGATTTTCATCAGCGATCAACTTGATATCCTGAATAACTGCTTGTAATTTAGCGGTAAAATCTTCTTTATTGACTGTTTCTTCTTCCATGTTTTTCCCCTGACAATTCCGTCTTTATCTGTTGATCTGTTACATAATACCTCAGAAAAATCAGCAATAGGAAACTGTCATCCTGAAAATGTTCAAATTCAACGAGTTGACAATAAATATTGCATTTAAAAGCTGTTGAAAGCTGTAAGACAGCCAACAGATGACAAATTTTATCCCAAAACATGAGACAGTATGTTCAATACAAGAGGAATTAATTATGCCGACAGATATTAAAGCAGAATATGTTCAACAAGAGCAATTTGAGGAACTAATTAACCAGAAAAAGCCTGTGGTAGTTGATTATACAGCGACTTGGTGTGGTCCTTGTCGCTTGGTTGCGCCTCTAATAGACCAATTAGCCGCAGATTATCAGGGAAGGGCTGAAGTGGTTAAAATAGACCTTGATCAGAATAAGGGAAATGCAAAACAATACAGTATTAAGAGTATTCCCGCAGTTTTAATCTTTAAAAATGGACAGGAAGTAGATCGTATTGTCGGTAGAGCAACCTATGAAGAATTTAGCAATGCTCTTGATAAACAGTTGTAACTATAGTTTAGTTGCTCCATTTTAAGGATGTAATACTCAATCTAATGCTTAAAACCCAATTTTGTGCCAGATGAGATGATGAATCAGTTTAGTCTTGATTTATTTGATTTAGAAAAAATTGATAATCAAAAATATCCTGAAATTGTAACTTTTCCATCAGGAGCGCCAATGCCTGATGGGGAGGTGATTATTTATCAAAACTTCTTTGAAGAACTGGAAAGTAATCAATTGTTTAAAGAGTTAGAAAGTGGAATAAGTTGGCAACAAGATCGAATAAAAATGTTTGGCAAAGAATTTAACTTGCCAAGGTTGACGGCTTGGTACGGAGATCAGGGAAAATCCTATACCTATTCGGGAATAACTATGGCTCCTACTCCTTGGAACCCCGTATTACTTTTGATCAAAGCAAGAATTGAAAAAGTAGTGAGTCTTGAATTCAATAGTGTTTTGGCAAATTTATATCGTCATGGACAAGATCATATGTCCTGGCATAGTGATGATGAGCGTGAATTGGGCAAAAATCCAATTATTGCATCAGTTAGTTTTGGGGAAACAAGACGTTTTCTCTTGAGACATAAATATGATAGAGAACTAGAAAAATTAGAAGTTAGCTTGAATAATGGTAGTTTATTAATTATGCAGGGCTCAACACAACATTTCTGGAAACATCAGATCCCAAAGACTGCAAAAAAAATTAACCCAAGAATCAATTTAACATTCAGATTTATTAAGTAAATACAAACATAATTTTGCTTAGCTATTATTAGCTGTAAGCTAAAGACTTTGATTTAATAAATTTGATTTAACTATTAAATTCTGTTGTTCTTGATCAACAGTATGGCTAAGACAAGCCAGTATATCTTCTCTTGTTAAATAGGGAAAATCTTCTAATCTTTCTTCATAAGTCATTCCCGCAGCTAAAATAGGATAAAACATCATAAACTGTAATTCTCATTCCTTTCATACAGGGTTTGCCAGCTCTTTTCCCTGGCTCGATAGTAATAATGTCGCGGTAGTTCATGATTTTTGTTGTGACTGCAAATTTCTATTTGTGATAATTGCTTCTATTTCCTTATTCCTATTCTTAAGAAGTAAAATCTTAGGCTGCTTTAACAATATTCGGTTCTGGTAGAGGCTCCCCATCCGCTTCATAGGAAATAATTAAAGATTCTAGAGCTTCTTTTCCCTTAACAACAGCCTCCTCATAGGTATTTCCATGAGTCCGCCAATATTGACCTGGAAAATCAGGTAAAGCCACCAGAAAACAATTATCCTCATTGCTCCACTGAATAATCATTTGATATTTAAGTTTATCCATCTTTTTGCTTCTTGTTAACTTCTTCTATTGCTTGATTAACTTCCTTTTCTAGATAAGGTTTGGCATCTGAACTGTCCTTACCTGCAATGGTAACTCGTCCACGATATTCTGGATGTGTCCAGTTAGTATGGCTTCCCTTTCCTGGGCGTTCACGAAAACCATATTTGCGTAGTATTTGTTTCAATTCTCGAATTTTTTTCGGCATTTCAATTGCCTGATAAATTTAATTTAATGATACTCACTATCTTAATTCTGTAGATTAATTAATCTTGCCAAGCCATAATATTAATTTTATTTAGCCATGAAAGATAATGTTTAAAGAATTTTTCAACGAGATTCCATTTTAGATAATCCTTATGGGAAAATTGGAAAGTCTGCAATCATAGCTTGGATGAAACTAGAAGAACAATAAGCTACATTTGGGTTCGATGCCAATGATGTTATTAAGTTATTAACTATCTCTTTCTGCTAACTCCATCCATCTCTCCGTCGCAATATCAATCTCCTCATTCAAAGCAGATAACTTTTCTGATAACTCTTGCACCTTAGTAAAATCATTCGGGGGATTATGATAGAGACTCTTTTCTAACTCCTCCTTCTCCATTTCCATCTCCGCAATTTTAGACTCTAACTTCTCATATTCTCTTTTTTCATAATTGGATAAACGACGAGATTTATTCTCAGTCTTTTCTTGCTTAATCTTAGCTGGAGCCGCCTGTTTCTTAATAGAAGTTTCCTGGGCTTTAACTTCTTTTTCTTGTGCTTTTTTAGAATCTAAATAAACAGAATAGTTGCCAGGATATAACCGTAAATTTCCTCCAGGCTCGATCGCGAAAATAAATTCTACAGTACGATCCAGAAAATAGCGATCGTGAGACACACTAATGACACAACCATTAAAACTTTCGAGATAATCTTCTAATACCGAAAGAGTTTGCACATCCAGATCGTTAGTCGGTTCATCCAAAATTAAAACATTGGGTGCCCCCATCAAAACTTGGAGTAAAAATAGACGACGTTTTTCTCCACCCGACAACTTATGAATTGGAGAATATTGTTGATTGGGATTAAATAAAAATCTTTCCAACATCTGGGAAGCACTAATTTGACCACCATCAGAGGTAGTGACATAGGCCGCAATATCCTTTATATAATCAATCACTCTTTGATTGACATCGATCGCATCTAATAAATCTTCTGAATGCTGATCGAAGTAACCAATATGAATTGTCTTGCCAATTTCTACATGACCAGAATCAGGTTCTATCTTCCCTGTAATGATATTCATCAGAGTAGACTTGCCTGCACCATTGCCCCCAATAATGCCAATGCGATCGCCTGGGGTGAATTCGTAACTGAAATCTTTGATCAAGGTTCGATTGTCGTAAGCTTTAGAAATATTATGTAACTCGATTACTTTTTTGCCGATCCTTCTTCCCACCGTGTCGATCGCAACCTTGCCTTGAGCTTCTTTAAATTCTTGATCCTGCATCTCATGGATGCGGTCAATTCTGGCCTGCTGTTTCGTGCTGCGAGCTTTGGGCCCTCTTTTCAACCATTCCAATTCTCTACGTAATATACCTCGATGCTTATGTTGTATCTTGGCATCTGCTGCTTCCTGTTCGGCTTTTTTTCCCAGGAAATAAGAATAGTTGCCACTATAGGTATATAAATCAGCGCGATCGATTTCCAGGATACGGTTGGTGACTTTATCGAGAAAATAGCGATCGTGAGTAATTAGTAAAATAGCCCCACCAAAGCTATCGAGGTAGTTTTGCAACCATTCAACCGACTCGGCATCTAAATGGTTAGTCGGCTCATCCATTAATAACAGATCGGGTTCTTCTAGCAATGCTGTCGCTAGAGAAATCCGTTTGCGATATCCACCCGACAAGCTACCTACTTTTGTCTCAAAATCTTTGATGCCTAATTTGCTCAGAATAATTTTAGCCTTGGTCTCTAGCTCCCAGGCATCCATCTTTTCCATCTTTTCCATGACGCGGGTGAGCTTATTTGTCATCTGCTCTTTTTCTGTGGCAGGAAGCTCAGACTCTATTTTCTGTGATATTTCCTCATATTTGCGAACCAGTCGTAATTTTTCACTGCTATCATTGAAAACTTCATCCAGAACAGTATTATCTTCGTTTAAATTTGGTTGTTGTGGTAAATAAACGATATTTGCGCCAGATTTTACTGTGACTGTCCCACTATCAAAAGTTTCTATTCCTGCGATCGCCTTTAACAGAGTCGATTTACCAGAACCATTAACCCCAATTAGTCCCACTTTGTCATTTTCTTCAATGCTAAAACTCCCATCCCGCAATATTTCTTTGATACCGAAGTCTTTTTTGATGTTCTGGAGCGTGATTAGAGTCATAGGATGGTTGTAATAAAGGCAAATCGGTTTTTATTGTAGCGAATACTAGTTGGTAGCCCTAAAAAGTACCAGCTTCTGATATTGTCTCATATTAAATTATCCAGTAATGAAAAAAGCTATTAGCATAATCAAACCTTATCTTCGTTGGTTTATCTTAGGAGGCACCTTATTTTTTCTCCTCAAAACTTTTAAAGAACGCTTTGCGGAAATAGCAACCGTCAGAGTAGATGCAACTGGCTGGTTGATGCTAATTATTAGTCTGATTATTACGTTATTAGCCCATGTATGGTCAGGATGGGTCTGGACTTGGATTCTCGATATTTTTCACCAATCCTTGGGTTTAGCTAAAGGAATTAGAGTTTATTTGATTACCAATATTGCTAAATACTTACCAGGAAATGTTTGGCATTTCTACGGGAGAATTAACGCTATTTCCCGGCAAAATGATTCTTTGGGTGCTGCAACTTTCAGTGTGCTATTAGAACCATTATTAATGGCGGCAGCGGCCTTATTAATTGCAATTTTTAGTACATCTTTGGGCTTAGTTCAAACCGATTTTAATCTTGCTATTTATTTTATGCAGATATTAGCCCTGATTGCCGTACTGGTGGGGATTCACCCTCGTATTTTAAATCCGCTTCTAGCTCGCTTAAGTCGTGGCAAAAAAGGAGTGGCTCTCAAGAAGCCAACATCTTTAAAGACTTATCCTTTGTTGCCCTTTGCCGGCGAAATTGGTTTTGTTCTGTTTCGGGGAATCGGATTTATTTTTGCTTTTCTGGTTTTACAAGCGATCGCCTGGTCTCAAATCCCTGCTCTGATTAGTGCTTTTAGTATTGCTTGGTTACTTGGTTTAGTTGTTCCTGGTGCCCCGGGCGGGATTGGGGTTTTCGAGGCTACTGCGATCGCGCTTCTTGATCAGTCCCAATTTCCCCCTGCTACGGTGCTAATTGTGGTTGCTTTGTATCGAGTTGTGAGTATTTTAGCAGAGGCGATCGCGGCACTCATCGCTTGGATAATTGATGACTAGACTTTTTTATATTGGAACAATTGAGGAACATTGGAGTATCAGATAATTTTTGATTGAAACAGGCGATCGCTAAAAATTAATTTTTCTTTTTATTGAATCTGAGTAATCTTTTTAATGAAAATATTCTATTTTTCCAACTATAATAGTTTTATTAACAATTGCCTTAATAATCTTTTAAGCTATATAATAATAAACCTGATATTCATTTTATTAAGTCCTCGCATTGCATTAAGCAATCCAGATATTTGTAATATTATTAGACGTAGTCGCAATTCAAATAAGCAATCTTTATTAAAATTACAGGCAGTATTAGAGCAAAAAATTGATTTAAACCAGCTTGATTGTAATCCTAACGGAAGTCTTCTCAATTTTGCTTATGAATCCCCAGGAGACAGTTTCTTTATATCTGATATTAGACAAGGAAGATATGATGCTGTAGTCCAGTTATTAAATCATGGCGCGAATGTTAGAGAAGTTGATTTTAATGGCAGCACACCACTTCATCTAGTGGCAAGAACGGGAGATATTAATTTAATATATCTTTATGTGGAAGCAGGAGCGGATATTAATGCTCAAGACAATAATGGAAAAACGCCTTTAGAAGAAGCAATTTTAGCCAATGCCGAAACAGTCAATATTTTATTACATTTAGGGGCAAATCCTACGATTGGAAATCCTTTAGCAGATGCTATTTTTTTCAAGGAAGCAGAAGTTTTAAAAATTTTACTGCAACATGAAGTCACACCATCAAAAGATTTACTAGAAAAAACCTATCAAGATTTTGGTAATAATTCCCAAGATTATCGAGAAAGAAAAATTATAACTTTATTAAATCAATATCAAAATGTAGTTCAAAATAAAAATAATAGCAATTTTTTCAATCCTCCACCACCACATCCACCACAATTATTAACCTCTTTAGAAGATCCGCCAATTGTTACAGCAACTCGCAACAAAAACTTAGCAGAACTGCGTAAACTAATAGTACAAGGAGGAGATTTAGATATAATAAGCAAACATGAACCTTTTGGGAATGATGAATATAGTGCCACCTCATTACATATAGCTATAGCTAAAGGATATGACGATATTGCTAAAGCTTTAATCAAAGCTGGTGCAGATATAAGTCTTCAAAATGGAGAAGGAAATCATCCCTTGTATTTAGCTGCGAATAATCTTGAAATAACTAAATTATTACTAGATAAAGGAGCATTAGTAGATCAGAAAACTGCTGCATTTCAAGAAACTGCGTTAATGGCATCTGATGATCCTAAAGTAATTGATTTGCTATTAGAACATGGTGCGAACATTAATCATCAAACTGAATATGGTTATACAGCACTTTATAATGCGATCAAAAGAAAAAACACAGCGACAGTTAACTTTTTAGTTAAACAAGGCGCAGACATAAATTTAAAGAGTTTTGGCTTTTTCCACAACACACCTATAGAAGAGGCAATTGAATACGATCTAATCGAAATTGTCGAAATTTTGCAAGCTGCTAATGCTCGAATAGAAGATAAACCTAAAATATTAAAATTTGCCATCAAAAATAAAAACTTAGATTTTATTAAAAAGCTAGTTTATGAAGAAGGATTGGATGAATATTTAAAAACAGAAGCAGGGTTGAAAATTTTAGTTGATTACAAAAATAGAATTTACACTCTACAAGATCTCGATATAGTTAAATTTTTAGTAGAACAAGGCGTAGATGTCAACGCAGTTTCAGAGATAAATAGCGATCAGGTTTTGCACGTAGTTAAAGATGTAAAAATTGCAGATTACCTAATTAGAAAAGGTGCAGATGTACATGCTATTAATGATCAAGGAAAAACTCCTCTTCATACTTATTATTCTCCAAACCATACTACAAATACTGAGCTAGCAAGGCTTTTAATTCAGAATGGCGCAAATATCCATGCCAAAGATAATTTAGGGCAGACTACATTACATATTGCTACTACGAGAGGAGATATCACAACAATAAAATTATTGTTAGACAACGGTGCTAATATCAATGCAATGGATAATAGAGGAGAAAGACCCTTACATATTGCTGCTAAAAAAGGAAATTTAGCCACAATAAAATTCCTAGTGCAAAATAATGCTAATCCTACAATAATAGCTAATAGTTCTGATGCTACTTCACTTCACGCGGCGGTACTTGGGGGGAAATCAAAAATAGCTTTCTTAACCAGAAATGGCGCTAGTTTATATACAAGTAATTTTCTTTTAAATCCAACTTGGAATCAGCATGTCGTCCCCTACTTTGAAATCATTGAATTTCTAATAGAAACTGGCGTAAATCCTACAATAATTAATCAAGGAGGACTTACTCCAGTAGAAGCCATAGCCAGCTGTTTGTCATCTAGAAATCAAGATTTAGTTGAATATGCCCGTCAGGCGATCGCTATTATCGAGCCAAATCGCAATCTTGCAGAGCTCAAAAGCAAAGATGGAAATTGCGGGATATATGATCATTAGAAACTTCTCCGCCCTTCTTGCAGAGAATTGGAAGAAGTTAACATTTTCCAATCCCCAATTCCTAAACTGCGATATAAATATCATCATGAGTAAGGCTAGGATTGTTGCTCAGATTAGCCACTAAAGCTTGATTCGCAGCACCATTCCCATCTGCATCAAAGAAGAGATTGCCATTGCTGTTATCGTAAACAAAGCGTTGGTCAGCACTGCTAGCACTGGTTCCGACAGTAAATTGGGCTTCACTGAGAACCGATTCGGAGGCAACTGTATTATCAAATCCTGAAGCAGAGAAGACTAAGAGATCATCAGCCGTTGAGAAATCAGTAATCGTGTCGGTGCTCTCCCCAAGAGAATTAAAGACGAATTGATCGTTGCCCAAACCTCCCGTTAAGATATCATTGCCATTGCCGCCAATTAAAGTGTCGTTACCGCTACCGCCTTCTAGGAGATCATTGCCATTTTCTCCCCTTAAACTGTCAGCATCATTGAGTCCTCTAAGAGTGTCATCCTGTGTCCCACCGATAATAGTGTCATTACCCACTGCACCTTCAAAGATCACCTTAATTTCTGTGACCGCCGAAGCATCCATTAAGTTATTATTCTCACCACCATGAAGATCTGCGATCTCAAAGCCGCTGATCTCATCATTTCCTCGGGCAATTAAGGTCGTATTGGTGAGAATAAAGTCACTGTTGTTAATCTCTACCAGAGTATCTACTCCATTGCCACCATCGAGGGTATCATCGCCATTTCCGCCACGGATGGTATCGTTCCCAGCCCCACCAACTATGCTATCAAAACCACCTTCTCCCAAGAGTTCATCATCACCATCTCCGCCATCGAGCGTATCGGCTCCTTCACCCCCATTGATTAGGTCATTACCGCTTGCTCCTTCTAGCAAATCTCGACCATTTTCTCCATTGAGATTGTCATTCCCATTGCCACCTTTAATGAGATCGCCGTCTTCTCCACCACGAATGACATCATCCTGATCCCCGCCGACAAGAGTATCATTGCCCGCGTTCCCATTAATAGTATCGTTATCGTCTCCGCCTTCGACATAATCATGTCCGTCACCACCACTAAGAGAATCATTACCTTGTCCACCTAAGATGCGATCTCGTAATTGATTACCATTGATGGTATCGTCTCCAGCTCCACCATAAATGGTGTCAGCACCGTCATTACCATTGAGTAGATCATTACCCGCTTCTCCATTGAGCAAATCATTGCCAGCATTTCCATGAAGAGTATCGTGCCCTTCATTGCCATTGAGACTATCATGACCGCTTCCTCCAGAGAGGATATCGTCATTGTTGCCACCATCGAGACTATCGTTATTGCTGCCACCATTCAGCACATCGCGATCGCCCAACCCAATAATGTGATCCTTGTCGTCCGTACCTTCAAGATTATTAGCATTATCATCCCCGATAATAATATTGGGGAAGGTTTCGACAATTTTTAAAATCTGATTCGGTTCTACATTACTGAAAATACTAGTTTCACCAGATGGCCATTGCACTTCAATCTCGGCCACAATTTCATTAGTTCCTAGGCCAAAATGTAAACGAGATGTATTTTGGGCAAAAACATGCATCCCACCGTTTTGTTCGCGAACTTGAGTAACACCATCAGCAGTAGTCACCAGAACTCTTGCACCGATCGCATCACGATTTGACTGGACTCCTTGTAAATCGATTTGCACCCATTTGTTGGTATTGCCATTAATCCCCTCCTCATTATGGAATAACTGGGAAGGTGCTCCTAGATAAGTTTTGCGGGGAGATTTCGCCGTAGTAGAACCAGCAAAAATATCGAGGAAACCGTCATTATCGTAATCAGCAACTGCTAATCTTTGACCAACCTCAAAGTCAAGACGATGGGGTCCGACTTCGGATGATGAAGCTCCACCAGCAACTTCTATCTTGAGAAAAGTACCGTCACCTTGGTTTTGATAAAGAATATTGGGCTGATTGAAACTGGGATAGGCATTAGCAACGTAGATATCTAAATGTCCATCGTTATTGAAATCTCCAGAAACCGCAGACTGAGCCAATGTAGGATCTCCTAAGCCGACTTCATCAGCTCTGTCTAAGTATTCTCCCGTAGTATCGTCATAGACCAAAAATTGGTCAGATAGAGCTAGATTATTGGGATCGCCAGAAGTGAAATTAATCTCTGTATATTCTGTGATCGCTTGATCAGATTCGACCGCGATGCGAACTAATTCATTTTCGGGAGAAAAAAGTCGGACTTCCCAAGTATTGTTACTGGGGTCAAAACCGACATAAATACCTCTAGCAGAGCGATCGCTTTTCAGTCCGATAACACTATTATCATTAGGATCTAATTGAAAAGCGGCACTACTATGATTATGACCTGAATGATCGCCACCACAAAAAACACAGGCATCGCTTCCTGAGGTTAAATTCAAGTTGTAACCAGAATTGAAAATTGCTGCTAATTCTGCTTCGGTGGGTGCTCTGCCTTCTGTCCCGATAAAGATATTGCTGGCATCAAACCCGGCATAACTAGCATCACGGCCACTAAAGCCAAAAGAATCGAGAGCGAATACACCATCAGTTTTAAAACTAATACCAATTTCACCACCAGTTTGTAAAACTAGATCGGCCGAAACAATGGTGTCGCTACCTTGGAAAATACTGGGTTCGGCAGTAAAAACATGGGAGCGTGTCAGAAAGACTTCGTTGCGCCCATCGTTATTAAAATCGGCAATAATCGAATCTCTGGCAGAATCATGATCCTCAAAATCGAAACTAGGATCTGCTGGAGTATAGTTCAGCTGGGGAACGACATTGGTGACTTCGACAAAGGTATCACCAGAGGAAAAATCGTAAACGCCTAAAGGCCAACTATAGGTTCCTTGGATAATTAAATCGAGATTGCCGTCTCCGGTTAAATCTCCTAATTGAGCATAGCGAGACGAACCATCAACATCTAAACCAACCTCTGTGGTTTTATCAACAAAGGTGCCATTGGCTTGTTGTTCAAAGTAAGCTGTGTAACCCTGGTCATCTTCTCTTAAGGCAGTGGTAACAACGACATCCAGTAAACCATCATTATTGCCATCAAACCAAACAGAAGAACGACTTCTGGCGATCGCATTTTCTAAGCCTCTGGCCGCAGCTTCATTTTCTAAAACACCATTGTTATTAATAAAAAACTTATTTGACAAAAGATCTAGATCTACTTCGCTAGTATCTCCTAATTTTCCGCCTCCAGCAGCGAAGAAATCTTGGTCTCCATCGTTATCAAAATCGATCCAGGTTGTGCCGTGGACATCTCCCCCAGCACCGTTGCGCCAATCTTGATCAAAAATATTAGTAAAAGTACCATCACCATTATTTTGATAAAGATAAGGATATTTGCCATCGGGATATTGAGTAGAAGCACCGTTATATCCGTGACCACTAATCCACAAATCTAAAAGACCATCGTTATTGGAATCGAGCCAGGCAATACTAAAAGATTCTTTCCCTTTATGTCTCGACCATTCAATCCCTGCTTCGTTGGCTACTTCCTTAAAAGAATTAGAATTCATATTTTAATAAAATTTCCTATATAAAAGTTGTCTTTAAAATTCAATATTTTGAATTTAAATTTAGTTATTTTCCCTGAAAATATCTCTATGTATTCACTCTTATATCTTGGCATTGGCCAATATGAGAAACCATAAATATCAAATAAATTATCAGTGATTCTATATAAAATGACTGTAAAGATAAATCAATTCCGGCAATTGATAATCTCAATCTGGTCTTACCAGTGCCGAAGTTTACTCGGGCATTTCAGATTAATCAGCAAGATTTATTTGACTGGCTCAATAATTTCCTTAGTTGATAGCCCTATACTCTTGTTGTTTGACCTTAATTAATTTCATAAAACCTGCTTTTTGGCGATATCCAGACCAGAGCGGGTCATTTATCGCTAATTCCAAATAGGTTTTTGGATTTATATTGATAGCTTTTTCTATAAAGCAAATCGCCCAATTAACCTTATTTTGCCTGGCGTAACCACAAGCTAATTGGTAGTGGACAAGAGATGATCGAGGGTTAATTAATAGAGCATGCTGATAACAGTTGATAGCATCCAATAATAGATCTCGTTGCTGTAAGACAATTCCCTTTTGATACCAAGCCCAAAAATCATCTGGTTTTAAAGTCAATGCTCGATCGAAATTTAATAATGCTGGGTCTAATTTTCCTTGTTTTTGGTATGCTTCAGCTAATCGATAGTAAGCCCAAAAATCATTAGGACGCATTGCGATCGCGCTATCAAAATAAGTAATGGCTCGATTGTACTCTTGCAAATTACTCCAGGCTTCCCCGATGCGATACCTTGACCAATAGTCATCAGGATTATAATCTAGAGCTGACTCAAAACATGTGATTGCTTGATTGTATCGACCCAATTCTTTAAGACAGATAAATCCCTGCTGATACCAAGACCAATAGTTATGTAATTTCAAATTGCATGCGCGATCATAACTAGCAACTGCTTCATTATATTCACCCAATTTTTCTAGAACGGTTCCTTTGCGATACCAAGCCCAATAATCTTGTGGACTATACTCTAGTGCTCGACGGTAACAGATTAATGCCTCTCGATCATTTCCTTGCTTCTGTGCCAAATGACCTTGTTCGTACCATGCTCGATAGCTATCAGGTCGACATTCTAAAGTTTTGTACATAGCTCAATAGTTTCATCAGCCCTGTAAACAGTATAGACGACGGCACTGCAACTTAATAATCATAGTTAAGTATTGAATTTATCTTGGGATTTTAGTTCAAAAACATCATTAGGTTTCAACTAAGTCTTGATGTTGGTTTTCTGCGAGCGACATTATTGCTTGTGATGCTCAAACATATAAGTGCAATACTTGGCACGGGTTCCGTAGAATGGGAAGCTAAAACCTTTTCCTGGCGTGAGTTAGACTGCATATCGGATGAGTAACAACTCTGCCCAAGATATCCTCACAGGCAAAATTCCTAAGTTCACAGCAGGGATCATTTTAGTAGTGAAATGAACGCGCACAAAATTATGCACCAACCAGTAGACATCGAGTGTTCGTTGTAGGTTATTACGTGATTTAGCATAGGTGTTAGTTTTGCGCCGAAAGGCTGCATTCCGCTGTCGGAGAGAAGCATTGAAGGCTTCCACATGATTCGCGTGAATCCTAGACTCAGCAACATCATGTTCGGTTTCAGGATGCTCAGGCACTGGGGCTTGATACTTTTGACGTTTACGTCCAGGCCCCTTTTGAGAACCTTTATTTTTCAACCGCACTCGCACTCCTTTGCGTAATCTTTTTTTCGGTTTTCCCGGTCGACCACTGCGAATCAGGTCATAGCAAATCTCAAATAGTAAATTGCCATAGCGTCGTTCCCCATCGGTTAAGAGATTAAGACTACCTGTTTTCTCAATAACCTGAGCCCAGCAGGTTAAAGCTTTCTCAAATAGCTGTTGGTTTTTGCCTCCACAATGTAATTCCCAGATAAATCGACTGCCTCGTTCCATCAGAACAATTGTCCATCCTTGGGAAACTGAAGGCGGAACATTTTTATCCACCTTAGTATAGAGTTCATTCCCTTCGATTTCCTGATGAATAAACTCATGCAGCAAGGCATAAAGCATTAATGTCGGTTTGAGCCCGGCTAAACGTCTTTCCCAATCAATCACGCTTTTTTTCGAGACATTGAAAGTTCGACCCGTAGCATTCAACCCCATCCCGTCACTCCTAGCTTTGAGGAGCGTAATAATTAGACTTATGGGGGTTCTCAGACCAGCAATCGAGGTCTCAAAGGTCTCACTGAAATATATGTCGAAACTAGCGCAATGATAGATGGTAGGTGAGCCATGAGCTTGAGTTTGATAGAGGGTCATTAGTCACAAGTTAAGGAATTCGGGAATTTGTCAAGAGGCAACAAAAATCGGGTGAAACTTCTAACAGAAGAAGAGTTGAGCGATTGCAGTTGCCCATGAGTAACAACCGAAAACTAAACCGAGATCACGCGAAGAGAACCCAACGCCCGATGGCAGAAGATGAAGTAATTGCCAATCAACTTGAAGCATTACTGACTCCGGCGATTACTGCTCAAGAAAATTATTATCGTCAATTAGGCCTCAGAGATCGGATACTAAATTTACCCTTGATGGTAGCAGCCGTCTTGACGTTGCTGTGGAGAGATGTGGCAGGAGTTACAGAATTAACAA
>NZ_ALVZ01000164.1 GCF_000332055.1 Xenococcus sp. PCC 7305
GGCAGAAGGATAAAACTACTTCTAACTTATCCCTTTAGGTTGAATTCCTCCACTTCTTTAAGTGGAACAGGGCATAGTGGTGAGTCTAATTCTCCCACTATGCCAGTTACCTTCTGCCTTCTGCCCTCTGCCTTCTGCCTTCGATTTAAAATTGTAAGTGTGGATATAAAAGTAGATAGTAATTAAACTCCCTAGCCAAAATGCAATTAGATCCGAAAATTCCCTCAGGTAGACTGCAAGATAAATGGGACGGCTACAAAGATCACTGTAAATTGGTTAGTCCCGCCAATAAAAAGAAACATACCATTCTCATTGTAGGAACTGGTTTAGCAGGGGCTTCCGCGGCTGCTACCTTGGCAGAATTGGGTTACAACATCAAAAGCTTTTGTATCCAAGATTCTCCGCGTCGAGCCCATAGTATTGCTGCTCAAGGAGGAATTAACGCCGCGAAAAACTATCCGAATGATGGGGACACTATCTGGCGATTATTTTACGACACCATCAAGGGAGGAGATTACCGTTCTAGAGAAGCTAATGTCCATCGTTTAGCTCAAATTAGCAACCAGATTATCGATCATTGTGTAGCCCAGGGTGTTCCTTTTGCTCGGGAGTATGGTGGGTTATTAGCCAATCGTTCTTTTGGGGGAGCCCAGGTATCCCGTACTTTTTATGCCAAGGGACAAACGGGACAGCAATTATTGCTTGGTGCTTATAGTGCGATGTCGCGACAAATTGCTGAGGGAAAAATTACCATGTTGACCCGTCGCGAAATGTTGGATTTGGTTCTTATTGAGGGGAAAGCGCGAGGCATTATCGTTCGCAATTTGATTACAGGTCAAATGGAAAGATACGCTGGAGATGCTGTCCTGCTTTGTACGGGGGGATATAGCAATGTTTATTATCTTTCTACCAATGCCCAAAATTCCAATGTAACCGCTGCCTGGCGATGTTACAAGCGGGGTGCATTGTTTGCTAATCCTTGTTTTGCGCAAATTCATCCAACTTGTATTCCTGTTTCTGGTGACTATCAATCGAAACTTACTTTGATGAGTGAGGGTTTGCGTAATGATGGGCGGGTTTGGGTGCCGAAAAAATCTGGGGATCAACGCCATCCCAATGAGATTCCTGAAGCAGAAAGAGATTATTATCTCGAAACTAGATATCCCAGTTTTGGCAATTTGGTTCCTCGGGATGTAGCATCTCGGAACGCCAAACAAATTACTGATGAGGGAAGGGGAGTTGGTGGGAAAGGATTATCGGTGTATCTGGATTTTCGGGATGCCATTAACAAGTCGGGAAAAGAGGCGATCGCGGAAAAATACGATAATCTCTTTCAAATGTATCAACGGATCACAGATGAAAATCCCTATCAAGTTCCCATGCGAATTTATCCTGCGGTACACTATATAATGGGCGGTTTATGGGTTGATTACAATCTCATGAGTACGATTCCTGGATTACATGTTTTAGGGGAGGCCAATTTTTCTGATCACGGTGCGAACCGCCTGGGAGCTAGTGCTTTGATGCAAGGCTTAGCAGATGGTTATTTCGTAATTCCCTATACTTTAGGTAACTATATTGCCCAAACAGATCCCCCAGCGGTCAGTACAGAAGATCCCGCTTTCACTGAAGCTGAAACTGCTGCAAATCATAAAATTCAACAACTTTTGAATATTAATGGCTCGAAAACTGTGAGTGAGTTTCATCGTCAACTAGGGAAGATACTTTGGGATGACGTGGGAATGTCTCGGAGTAAATCAGGCTTGGAATCTGCGATCGCGAAAATTGCCGATCTGCGATCGCAATATTGGCAAGATCTCAAAGTTACAGGCAGCAACGAAACTCTCAATAAAAACCTAGAATTTGCAGGAAGAGTTGCTGACTTCCTAGAACTCGGTGAATTAATGGCAAGAGATGCCTTGAACCGAGAAGAATCTTGTGGAGCACATTTTCGGGAAGAATACCAAACTGCTGAAGGAGAAGCCCAAAGAAATGATCAAGAATATTCTTATGTTGCTGCTTGGCAATATCGAGGAACAGAAGAAAAACCTTTATTGCAAAAAGAAGCCTTAAAGTTTGATAATGTGGAATTAACTCAACGTAGTTATAAGTAATAACGTGCCTTATGACCTTGAGAGCCGTCATATTACCCATTACCCATTACCCATTACCCATTACCCATTACCCATTACCTATTACCTATTCTTGACAGTGAAACTTAAGCGAGAATTATTTCGGAATTTTAGAGCAATTAAATTTTGTTCAGCAACTATAATCTTTATCTGCATTATTGTCCCCATTGAATTTAGGAACAATGCGGTTGCTCAATCGACATTACCTAAAGACATCAGGATGGGAATCCAAGAACTCGCTAGTTCCATTGGGAAAAGAAGACCTTCAGGTAATTGGGGTGGGTTTTGTCCATTATTTGGGCAAGAATTAGCAAAAGAACTGCAAGCAAGTAATACTAATATGATTGTCAAAGCGCCATATATTACTAATAGCTATGCTAATAGATATGATGGATTAAAACAAAATTTGGTTCAGATTGAATGTGGTCCTAATACAATTATTTCAGACCAAAAAATATTGGAAGAAAAAGGCTGGACACATATCGAATTTTCTGATCCATTTCACACAACAGGAATCAAAATCTTATTAAAAAAAGAATTAGCAAAAAGTAGTGAAGATGAAATAGGAAATATTCCCCAAGACAAGTTGAAGGATATTGTTATCGGAGTGATTTATGACACCACAACTTACTATCAATTAAAAAAATCAGGATATAAATTCGTCACCTTCAAAACTATTGAAGCAATATTGCAAGCACTTGAAAAAGGTGAACAAATCCAAGCCTATGCTGATGATGCACTAATATTAAAAACTCTTCTCGAAAGCGACTATCAAAACGAGGGCTATGTTTTATATCCTCAAAAAAAGGGCGATTATTTACCGAGAACCGCCCAGGAAGATTATGGTCTAGTTGTGTTAAAGGATTCAGGTTATTCCCAGCTGTTACTCGATAAAATCAACAAAACCTTAGAAATAGCAAGCATTAAAGCATATCAGGAAAAATTAAAGAATGAAGAAACAGGACAAACCAAGCAACAATTACTAGAAGAACAAGATCGTTACATAACTGAGATACTGCAAAAATTCAAGGAGAAAGAAGACGCTAACCGCATACTGATATTAGTTATAGCTGTTTTATCGATCCTCAGTATAGTGCTAACCTTCCTTCTAATTCTACAATCCTCTAGAAACCGTGATAGCTGACAACTGATTTAACTAGCTTCTTCTTCGTATTCAGGAATTTTCTCCACTTGTTTTTCCGGGATATTTACTGGAGGGGGATTATAGGGCTGAGGGCTTTCATCATCATCCCACACATCATCTGTCCCTTCACTATATTCAGGTTCTTGAACTGGCATTTGCGGTTCATAAGGCACATAGACTTTTTTATCTTCTACCTCTGCATCGCCCCAATTATCTTCTTCATACTCCTCATAAGCTACAGTTTCTGCCTTTTGCTGAACTGGGGGCACAACTCTTGCTTCTGGCCATTCATCCTCATCCCAGCGTTCCTCTTTGACAGGAATTCTTGCTTCTATCGGAGTACTAATGGTCGGACGTTCAGGAACCCCTGTCCCCAACTGATTTTCAGCTTTAATTGTCGGTGGATAGTAATCTTCTTCATCATCATCCAAAATCGAGCGCCCAAGACCAAGGCGTTCTAAGACTCCTACAGTAACCTGAGTCAAACGTTCTTCCGAACCTTCAAAGACGATCAGACGGTTAGGACCACTAGTAACAACATCATCTATAGACAATTCATAAGTGCTAATTAGTTGATCGGGAATTTGAGGAATACCCAAAGAAGCTATCGTGATGGCATAGACCTTCCCATCCAAAGAATCAAATTGAAAATCTCTAACTTTTCCTAATGGTTTATTCGCTTCAGTTACCACTTCGCAATTTATCAGACTACTATATGCTTCGATATCGATATCTTCAATCACATTTTCGTCTTCGACTAAAATCACATCTCCCGTTTGACAAATACTGGCAAGGTACATGTATTTGGGTATTCCAGAAACTGATAGTAAATTGTCCCGCAAACCCAGGGCAACTATTTCTCTGCGATCCATATCAACCAAAATTTCTTTGACTACCCCAATTCTTTTGCCAGTATTACGGGCAATAACTTGAGTATTAATAAATTCAGAACGAAGACGTATATTTTCAGTGATCATTTTTTATTATTTAATTTACCGATAGCTATAGCTGACTCACACAAGTAGTGCTATTCTAATGTAAAGTTTTATTTTTTATGGTTAGCAACACTAAACTTTAAGTCTAAAACTTAAAAACAAATTTACTATTAACTTTCACCAAGACCATTGTAGCTAATCTCTGTAGCTAATCCTTAACTATT
This sequence comes from Xenococcus sp. PCC 7305, assembly GCF_000332055.1. GTDB lineage: Bacteria > Cyanobacteriota > Cyanobacteriia > Cyanobacteriales > Xenococcaceae > Xenococcus. Next base: position 4,436 of record NZ_ALVZ01000164.1, read on the forward strand.
TGACCTATTTGAGCATGAATGATTTATTTTGACAAGACTGGCGATCTCGGCGGAATCAAGAAAATGCGTGCCCAGTGAAGCAAAAAGTCTGTGGGATGTTATTTCCGCAAGGAAATTGGGTAATCTAAAATTGTTATAATCCAAAATCGTTAATTTAAAACGGGGCATTTTCCGTCTGTAGTAATTATGGGGCAAGATCTTCAGCAAGCTTCAGTGCTGACGCTGGAAGATGTGCTGAAACAACTCGCAAAGCTCAATGCTGATGGTTGTTTGCAGATATCTTATAACTCTATTGTTTTTTTTGTCTATTTAAATCAAGGACAAATAGTCTACGCAACTAATTCTCTTGCTCCTTTTGAGAGGCTTGAGCGTCATTTACGTCGTTTGAGCAATCAGAATAGCAAGTTGACGAACGATACCATTAAATTGGCGCGCCAGAAATTCAGACAGGTTATCGAGTCCTATGTGGAGATTCCTTCTGATTATCGGGGAATTTTATGGCTAGCAGATGTAGAGCATCTAAATTCTCAAGAAGTTTTGACTTTGGTCAGAAGAATTACCAGAGAAGTCTTTGAATCGATATTATGCTTACCAAAGGACACTGCTTATCAATTCACTGAGCAGTCTCAACAATTGCCTGAGATATGTCAATTTGAGTTAGCACCCTATATTAAGCAATGCCATAGTAGAATTGAAGCCTGGCAAACGTTTGCTAAGCACATTAAATCCTCATTTCAGCGTTTATATTTAGTGTCTGATGATCTTAATCATCACAATATTCCTAATTTAACAGCCGAGCAAAACGAGACTATTAGCAAACTTCTTAAAGGGTTAAACTTTCGCCAGATTAGTGCGTTAATTGACAAAGATGAGTTGATTGTTGCCAAAATTTTATATCCTTCGATTGTCAATAATAATATTTTAGTTAGAAATCCCAAATCTCCATTTAATAGACTGCCTAGTTTGATATTTCAGGATTCTGATAATTTGTTTGCCAATATCACTCATGATTTAAATGAAAATTTACAGTCTGCAGATGAGACAAGTCAGCAAATAGAATTTAACAGTAAGCAAACTATTGAGCTTTTGGGCAAAAGATGGAAAATTTCTTTTGTGGACCATAATCTAACCATCGATGAGAATTTTGCCGGTTTATTGGGTAGTAAAATATTTGATATCTACATAATTAATGACCCCATGAAAGCATTTGAGAAATTAATTGAATTTCAACCGGAAGTAATTTTTCTTGCTGTTGATATGCCGAACATTAACGGGTATGAATTATGTGGATTATTAAGAAATCATAATAATTTTAAAACTACACCTATTATTCTAATTTCAGAGAATAAAGGGCTTCCCAATTCCAGTAAGTTAAAACTTTTAGGAGTAACGGATAACTTGATTAAACCTTTTACTCAAGAAAGCCTTTTGAGCATTGTTTTGAAAAATCTGCACTAAATTATTGCTCATTAATTTTTTTAATTTTAATTTGTTTGAGTTTATTCTCTTCAGCAAAGACAACCGTAAAGTACAGGTTATTGTAACTAATTGTTTCTCCTTGAGTGGGGATTTTTTGCCATCGCTCAAGCAGAAAACCACTCAACGTATGATAATCTTCCGCTAAGGGCAAATCTATATCCAAAGATTCATTAACATCTTCCAAGTTCATTTGCGCAGGAACCAAAAAAGTTTTTTCATCGAGTTTTTTGATTAAGTTAAGCGTGGTTTCTTGAGGCTCCCCTTCATTGCCAATAATTTCTGTAATTAAATCTTGAAGGGTAATTAATCCTGAAGTACCACCAAATTCATCAATTACAATCACCATCGATTTTCGCGATCGCTGCATCAAGGACAACAATTCATTTAAAGGTGTTGTTTCCGGAATAAAATTAACATCCTCAACCCATTGACTAATTTTAGAATCATTAATTAACTTTCCTTCTGCTAGGGGAATAGCTAGACTTTTATAGTCAATAAGCCCTTTGATATCATCCAAAGATGTTCCGACGACAGGGTAACGGAAAAAACTTTTTTGGGCGATTGTTTGCAGCAATTCAGCAAAACTAGCATCTTGAGGGAAAAATTCAATTTCCGTGCGGGGAATCATAATCTCTGCTGCTGTGACATCCGCCAATTCAAAGACATTATTCAGGATTTCTCTTTCCTCAGCTTCCAAGCCAGTTGATTCTTTTTCTGTAGCGATGATCAACTGCAATTCTTCTGAAGTAACTTTTTTTTCCCATTCTTGCCCGATATATTCAATATGGAATAGCTTTAGTAAAAAGCGAGTTGATTGGTTTAGGATTCCGATAAAAGGACGGAAAATACGAGCAATCACTAAACTGGGAGGAGCAAAAAATCGCGCCAGCTTTTCAGGATAGAGAATCGCAACTGATTTCGGGCATAATTCCCCTAAGACTATTTGTAAATAGACAAGGAAAATAAAAGCAATGGGAATCGCCAAAGAATGAATTATGGCTTGAGTAATCCATTGTGCTAAAGGCAGTTTGACAATTAGTTGCTTTACGACAACTGCAATTGTCCGTTCACCAATCCAACCTAAAGCTAAGCTGGAAAGAGTAATCCCCAATTGGGTAGTCGATAAAAGACGGTCTATGCTTTTTTGGAGATATTGAACTGTTTCTGCGGTTACATCTCCATCTTTAACTAATTGATTTATTCGCGATCGCCGAACCGAAACAATTGAAAATTCCGCAGCAGTAAAAAAAGCATTGATCGCAATCAAAAAAAAGAGCCCAAAAAAAGATATTAGAAAGTCTTGACTGCTCATCGAAAAGACATCAGCGATGACGATGAAAAAATACTTAATCTAATGTAGGATAACAAATTAACAAAAATAATGTTGAGGGAATTTAGATAATCAAGCAAGACAAGAATCATCTAGTTACGGAGATTTTCTCTAATTTTAATTCTAATTCCTGTTCAGGATAGTCCTTTAGAGTTAAAGATATATTACGGGAATTATTCAATAAACTAAGGGGTACAATGAGATTGCCTTGGAATTCCTTGCCATTAGCCGGTAGTTCCCCGGGTAATCCCTCGGTAATAGCACTCAAAGAACGATTCTGATCATCTTTGATATCCATGAAGCTGTAAAGAAAACGGACAGAGTCAGAGCTTTCATTTTTAAGTTTAACCCCCAAAATAAGTGAGCTACCTTGGAATTTAGCCTGGGAGACTTCTATCGTGACCCCTCCGGAGCTATTTTTAATCGGGACAAAACCAGCAGGAACATTATCTTGATCTTCCTTATTCGTTACTAAACTGGATTTCGATTGACTAAAAGACTGTTGAGATTTCTTCTCTTGCTCTTTTTTTGTTTGATTGTAAATGTGGTCATAGACATTAACCAAGACTTCTCGTTCTTCTATGATGCTTAACCCTTTGTGAGAACCTACTCTTCTTTTGGTCTTAGCTACTGGTTCCTGTGAGTTGGTGTCTGGTTGTGTAACCACTTTTAGCGCTTCCTTGCCCATCAAATAACCGACATAAGCACTCGCACTGCCGCCAGCCAACATCATTAATAAGAGAACAAATATTAGCAAAAAAGTTGATTGGAGATTAATGCGATTACTCATCCTGTTAAATTTATTTAATTTACTGAGGTTACCAATTATAATCAATAATCAGGTAAGATAATGTCGAAAGATAACACTATCGTGCATTGTTTTGCTGAAAAGTAAACCAGGGTTGGCCGAGCGGTTTAGGCAACGAACTCATAATTCGTGCAAGGCAGGTTCAACTCCTGCACCCTGGATAAATGAAATAGCAGGTAAAAAGGAACCAGATAATTTCTTTCTGCCCTCTGCCCTCTCTCTTGGTGAGCGTCTCTTGGTAGACATTCCCTTGCTCGGTCGGCGTTCCCTTGTCCCCATTCGAGGATAAACGGATTTAAAATTCCGCGGGTTCCGACCGCTTTCAGCGGCGCGGGGTCTCACCTCTGCCTTCTGCCCTCTGCCTTCGTTTAATATCCCAGATAGCCAGGATTTTCTTGAAGGGAGGTAGAAAAAGGGTTAGCAAGATCCCGAGTTTTTATGGGGCTATTTTTTTCAGCCTGTTGTTTGAGTCCATCTTGGTAGAGAAAATGGACTAACTCTCCATCCTTAGAGATCTGAATTTCGGGAAATTGATTAAACCCAAAAATATGATTGAGTTGATCGACAAAACCATCATTACGAAAAGCAGTACCACTATGATTAAAAAAAGCATCGTCAAATACTTGTTGAACTGAAATCGGTTCTGCTTGCTCATCTGTAGTAGTTTGGGCCCATAGCTTTAAAGGACATAAACTAGCGATGGTAGTTAGGAATAAAATTGAACTTAATTTAGTAAACTTAATAGACATTGCTCAATAATTGTTAAACTTCTGCTTGATCTTATCTAAAGAATTTTCAAACGAACAGAGGGGAATTTCAGGGATGAGGGATGAGGGATGAGGAACGAGGAAAGAAGAGTGGTTTTAGTGAATATTGAATGTTAATGAAGCTTATGATCGATAATTGGGAAAATACTGCTACTTTGCTTGATGCTAATTTTGATGATTTACGTCAAATACTATTAGGTTTAATAGTCAAATATGCTTATAAAGAAGGGGATTTTGTGCTTTCCTCGGGAGCTAGTAGCCCTTACTATATTAACTGTAAACAAGTCACCCTTAGGGCAGATGGGGCATTAGTCATTGGGCGTTTATTGGGCAATTTGCTGTCGAAGGATACGGACGCAGTTGCTGGTCTGACATTGGGGGCAGATCCGATAGTTTCGGCTGTAAGTTTAGTCTCAGCGATCGAAAACAACCCCATTCCTGGATTAATCATTCGTAAAAAACCGAAAGGACATGGGACGAAAGCTTATATCGAAGGGCCGAGTTTGAAGCCAAGTTCCAAAGTGATTGTACTAGAAGATGTGGTAACTACAGGTCAATCTGCTTTGCAAGCCGTAGAAAGATTACAAGATGCTGGCTATCAAGTAACAAAAATTATTTCTTTAGTCGATAGAAAACAAGGAGGGGAAGAGCTTTACCAAGCTCAAGGATTAAAGTTTGAGACTTTGTTTGACATTGTAGACATTCAACGACATGCATCTTAAATTTAGTTTGTTTTTTGTAACGTTCGAAGCTAGAGCAATCGGTTAGGGTGGGGTTGGTATCTTAAATAATTTTCCATTTATAACTCATGAATACTTTCCCTTCACGCCGTTTCCAACAAGTCAATTGGCCGGCAACTATTATGTTTGCTCTGGGCTTTTGGCTTAGTGCCAGTCTAGTGTTTGATTGCTTGGTGATTCCTGGCTTGTTAACTAGCGGCATGATGAGCCAAAACGGGTTTGCTAGTGCTGGATACACTATTTTTGGCACTTTCAACCATGTTGAGCTTATTTGTGCAGCTCTTGTGCTCGCTGGTAGTTTGGTTTGGAACTATAGTAGTAGCCCCGGTCAAGTGAAAATTGATCGTTCTGTCTTGTTTGCAGGAATTTTGCTTGCGATCGCAATTATCTATACTTATATCTTGACTCCTCAGATGAGCGCCTGGGGAATGTCTCTAACTGGCTCAGAATCCCTGGAGCAGATGGCAATGCCCATGAAAACGATGCATGTTGCCTATTGGAGTTTGGAGATAACAAAACTAGTACTAGCAACTAGTCTGTTAAAGATGTTTTATCGCAGCTCTTGCAACTTAGTTTAAGAGACAGCTTGACGCTCATTAGGTGGCGATTTTAACTTTCTTGGCGATTTTGGGAATCATAGGGCAGATGAACTTTTGATAAAGTACGAGCTTATTCCCTTATAAAACGATGAACCCGATTAGAGTTTTAACGATCGCCAAGAATAGTTTTCAAGAAGTCATTCGCGATCGCATCTTATATTTCATTGGCTTTTTTGCCCTGCTGCTAATTTTGGCGCAAAAAATCATTCCCGAAATTGCTGCTGGTACAGACGAAAAGATTTTATTGGATTTTGGTATTGGCGCGATCGCGATTCTGACGGTCATAATTGCGATCTTTGTCGGTACTGCATTAATTAACAAAGAAATAGAAAAGCGTACCCTCCTCATGCTGATTCCCAAGCCCATTAGCCGAGCGGAATTGATTGTGGGCAAACATTTGGGTCTGTTGGCAGTGTTAGTCATTACCATCTCCATTATGATGGCTCTCTACTTGGGAATGCTTCAGGCTTCTGGCATTAGTTATCCCACATTGGCCCTAATTATCTCTGCCGTCTATCTTTTAATAGAATTGGCTCTACTGATTGCGGTTGCTATGGTCTTTGGTGTATTCACTAGTTCTATTCTCGCAACCCTGCTCAGTTTTGGCGTCTATTTAATGGGGCATTTTAGCCAGGATCTAGTGGAATTAGGTAAATTAAGTAAAAACTCTAGCATCGAGAGTTTGACCACGGGTTTGTACCTTGTATTACCCGATTTATCAAGATTAGACCTAAAAAATGAAGCAGTATACGGCTTATTGCCCAGTGGCGGCGATTTACTAGCTCATGCTCTTTATGGAATTATCTACACAATACTTTTATTAATAGTTGCTATAACTGTATTCTCCCAAAAAGAGTTCTGATTTCCCAATTTCTCATAATTAACATCTAGATAGTTCTCGCCATTTTCACTTATCTTTAATAAGATTATGGGGTGTTTACCTAAAGTTTATGAATGTGAACTGCTCTGATACATAATTTATGAAGCCAGAGTATCTTACTAGATCTTATTCGGTGATGGGGAGCCCGATAATTTGTCTATGTCCAATCGTTCTGGATTGATTTTACAACAGGGAAAGCAACCTAGCACAGCAAGCAACATCAACCTGCTGATTGTGACAGATGACTTTGTTGAAACCGAGGAGATTATTCAAACCTTCAATGAAATGACAGTGGACATTCGATATGACACTGTGTTTTCTCATCGCTTCCCCCCACAACTGTTTAAATACGACTACGATGTAATCATCTATAACTATAGCCTATGCCCCCATACAGCAACTATGGTGTCGCCTTTAGAGAAAATAGAAGGTTGGTATCGGTTTCCTAAGCAAATTCCCTTAATATTAATTACGGAGACGTTGGGAGATGAGATGGCGATTGAATGTGTTCAATCAGGTATTAATGGCTATATCTTGCGCCATAAGCTCTATAAATTACCCAAAATCCTCGAAAAGGTTTTATTGTCTGTCGATAGCGAACAAGGCAATCAACAGCCTAATCCAGTTGTCCAACTGAAAAAACGTTTAGCAATTCTCCAAACGGAAAAAGAGCAACTGCAAACAGCAGTAGCAAATAAAGAAGAGTATTTTTCCCACTTAAATCATGAACTGAGAAGCCCGATCGCCGCAATTTTGGGTTTTGCTCGTATGCTGAAAGACGAGATTTATGGGTCTTTAAATGCTAAGCAGATGCAATATGTCAGTGCAGCCTTAACAACCGGAGAGCATCTTTTGGATTTGGTAAACGATTATCTTGATATTGCCAAAATTAATGCTAATCGAGAAGAGTTATATTGTGAGAACTTGCCTGTAGAAGATATTTGCCAGGCTTCTTTGGCTATAGTAGAAGAAAAAGCACGAGCCAAGGAATTAGAGCTAGTCTTGAATATGGCAGAAGATGTCGATTTTTGTTTCGCTGACAAGCTTCGACTGAAGCAGATTCTGGTTAATTTATTGACTAACGCTGTGAAATTCACTGAATCAGGCTCCGTAACCTTAAAGGTGACATCTGATCAGAAAATGCTGAATTTTGCTGTCATTGATACGGGCATTGGTATTTCACCAGAAGATTCACAAAACCTGTTTCAACCCTTCCAGCAAGTTAATAATATTTCTAATCGACGTCATAAAGGTACAGGATTAGGTTTAGCCCTATCCAAAAAGCTCGCCCAACTTCATGGAGGCGATATTGTCGTTACATCAAAACTTGGGGAAGGTAGTTGTTTTTGTGTTTCGATTCCTCGCTAATTTTAAGGAATGAGCAAGTAAGAGAAGAGGCTTTGACTCAACTTTTTGCTGATGCGGCAATACTTGTATAATTATTGGGCTTGATAACCAATTTTATATCAATATGACTTCCGTTAGTGATCGCTTAAAAACTATTCAACAAAATTCTGGCTGTGCTTTAATTCCCTTCATTACGGCTGGAGATCCCGGTCTCGAAACCACAGCTAAGGCATTACAAGTTTTGGCGGACAATGGTGCAGATGCGATCGAACTGGGAGTGCCCTATTCCGACCCCCTCGCCGATGGCCCGACAATTCAAGCGGCGGCAACTAGAGCTTTGCAAAGAGGTGTGAAATTAGAAGATGTTTTGGAAATCGTTAAGAAATTTCCCCATAAAACTGAGATTCCCATTATTCTTTTCACCTATTACAACCCAATTTACTATCGAGGTGCGGCAAATTTCCTCCAACAGATTAAAGAAGCAGGAGTTGCAGGGTTAGTTATCCCTGATCTTCCTTTAGAAGAATCAGAAAATTTGCTCCAATTGGCAACGAACATAGGAATTGAAGTGACTTTGCTAGTTGCACCTACCAGTTCTGAGGAGAGAATTAAAGCGATCGCAGAAAAATCTCAAGGCTTTATCTACCTTGTCTCTGTGACAGGGGTAACGGGAATGCGTACGGAAATGAGTAACCGAGTTAAAGATTTATTAGTTGAGTTACGAACTGTTACCGACAAGCCAATTGGGGTCGGGTTTGGAATTTCTTCTCCTGAGCAAGCCAAACAAGTAAAAGCCTGGGGTGCTGATGCCGCCATTGTCGGCAGTGCTTTCGTGAAACGCTTAGCTCAAGGAACAACCGAAGAAGGATTAAAAGCTATTGGTGAATTCTGTAAAAGTCTCAAAGAGGCAATTTCTTGAATTAGGTTTTAGGTTTTAGGTTTTAGGTTTTAGATTCACTTAAATTTAACGCAAAAATAACAAGCTGATTCCCATAATTGATAACAATACTCCGCCAAGAGAACGCCAACTAACTTTCTCTCCTCGCATTACTACCATCGGGATAATAAATAGAGGACTTGTCGCAAGCAAAGTTTGGGCAATTCCAGCGGGCGCAAATTTCAAAGAAGTTTGTTGTAGCCAAATACCTAAATAGGTACCGAAAAAAGTTGCGATCGCTAATGTACCCCAAAGGCGGAGCGAAAAACTTTCTAACTTAGTTACTGACTTAAGTTTTGGCAAAGGCAAAGGTAATAGCCATAACAAAAGAGTGATCGCAAATCCTGCTGTTAAACGGATCAAACTACTTTCGAGGGAGCTAAGATTAGAATCGAGCAGAACCATCCGAGATAAGACTGCCCCACTGGCTTGGGCGATCGCTGCTCCTAGACCCCAAAAAAAACCCAATAACAAAGAAGATTTATCCTTCTCGGTATCTAAAGTTCCTTCACTAATCACCCAGGCCACACCAAGAATAGTCAGTAAAATGCCACACCAAGCAAAATAAGATAATCTTTCTCCGATTAAGATAAAAGCTAAAAAAGCCCCCATAGGAGGAGCTAAGGTTTCGAGCAGCAAAGTTCTTCTAGGTCCCAAATGATTCAGTGCCGTAAAAAAAGCCGTGTCTCCCAAGCCAATACCGAGAATGCCACTAAAAGCCAGCACCAATAGTCCATTGAAGGAGACAACACCCCATTGCCAGCCTTGAAACATTAGAGTTACGAGCAACATTGCGATCGCAATTAAGCCTTTGAGAATATTTAGTTGCAATGGTGCGATCGTCCTGCCCAATAGACGGTAAATCATCGAAGATAACGCCCATAGAAAAGCGGCACTTAAAGCTGAAATTTCTCCAATAAAATTATGCAAATTATTTCCGTCTCAAAACTAACCCAAAATTCCTCATCCTTCATCCTTCATCCTTCATCCCTAAAAAAAGTCACTCAATAACAATCCGCCATTCATGTAATTCGTAAGTAACGCAATTATTAACGATTAGAGGATCTTGAGCGACAATTGCTTGAGCTTGCTCTAATGACTCTGCTTCAAACTGCAACATGCCCCCACCGAGTTCGGCCCAGTAACCAGTGCGAGCTTTATGACCCTTGGCAATCAAGTCTAAAACATATTCTTTATGGGCGGAAATATACTTATCAAAGATTTTTTTTTCAACAATTCCCTTTTCTATTTTGACAAATAAAGGCATATTAAACTATCTAGAGGAAACGCTTGCAGTTCATAGCTTATAGCTTATCACGATGCGATTTTAAGTGTAGCCATGGTCTGTTAAAAACGCCAAACTGATATCTTCTGCTCTTGTCTTTTGCACTTTGCGATCGCCGATTAATCTCGCAACATATTTGCCTAGAATATCACTTTCAATATTAACTAAGTCCCCTGATTCTAAATAGCTCAGGTTTGTCTCAGCGTAGGTCAGGGGAATAACCGCCGCTTTGAACCAACTACCATCAGCTGCCGTTTCTGCGATCGTCAGGCTAATCCCATTAACCGTAATACTCCCTTTGGATGCTAAATAGGGAGCAATATTATCTTGCCATTGAGCTTCTTTGGTATTGGCAATGCCGAAGGTGATCTCCCAAGATTGTTCCGTGGCGATCGATTCTACTAAACAGCCCATGCCATCAACATGGCCTGTGACAAAATGTCCGCCAATTTTTCCGCCTGCTCGCAAAGATGTTTCTAAATTAACGTAATTTCCAGGGCGATCGCTTTTGCTGAGAGTCGTGCGCATGATAGTCTCGGGGGAAGCTGTGGCAATAAAACCTTGGGGCAAGAGAGTTTCTACTGTTAGACAAACACCATCGACTGCAACACTGTCTCCTATTTCTAGATCCGATAGAATACTGACGCGATCGCCTTTGACAACTGTAATCTCAAAACTGTTTTGTTCTTGAATCTTAGTTGTCCCTAAAGCCTCTATTAAACCCGTAAACATCTGATTTTCTCCTTAAGATGACAAAATATTGGGATAAACGACGAATAGATGTAGTTTTTTGCTGCAAATCTCTAGTATTAACCAAAACCTAAACTGTAAGTTTTTTTGCGTAAATTGGGGCAATATCAATAAATTAAGGCATACTGAGAGTAAAAGTAAATTCTTTACAATAAAAGCACCATCATTCTCGGACAATTAAAATCAGAGTATGAATAAGTAGATAAAATATATTAAGCTTTTAGATAGATATAAGTGTACTTTGTGTCTATTTTGCTAAATCTTGTAAATTATTGCCAAAATTACTTGAGAGGCTAGACTTATGATTGAAATGAGAGTTGCGGGAATTGCCTTAGATGCGGTCACAAGAAGTCCAATAGTTTTGCTTAAAGATGGTTCAGATCGCAGGGCGTTACCAATTTTTATTGGGCAGGATCAAGCAAGGGCAATTATTAATGTTTTGGAAGGGCAACAAGCTCCTCGTCCCCTGACTCATGATTTGATGGTGAATATTTTTGATATTTGGGAGATGACGGTTGAGAAAATTATCATTCATGCTCTCAAGGATAATACTTTTTATGCAATTCTTTCTTTGTCCCAAGGCGAAGTTACAAAAGAGATTGATTGTCGTCCTAGTGATGCTATTGCTATTGCCCTGCGTACAGAGAGCCCAATTTGGGTCTTAGAAGAAGTGGTGGCAGATGCTTCGATTCCAGTAGATCAAGATGCCGATGACGCAGAAAGAAAAGCTTTTCGTGATTTTGTCTCTGAGTTGAGCCCCGATGAATTGATTAAGAAAAGTCGTTTTACCTAGAAATTATATAGTCAGTATATTGTGTTTCAATGCAATATAGAAGGTTTGGCAAAACTAATCTTAATTTGTCCTTGTTTTCTTTGGGGACAATGCGTTGTTTGGCGTCTCCTCAATTAGCTATCTCTACTATCAAAAAAGCGATCGCGCTGGGAATCAATCACTTCGAAACGGCCCGCGGTTATGGTTCAAGTGAAGAATATCTTGGTTTAGCATTACGCTCAGGTTTGCCAATAGCCCGAGAAAATCTTTATCTGACAACTAAGCTGCCGCCAACCCGCGATCGCAATCTGATGAGCCAATGGATTGATGAATCTTTGGCGAGATTGCAAACAGACTATCTTGATTGTTTAGCAATTCATGGTATCAATACTCCAGAGCATTTAAACTCATTTACTCAAGGCTCGATTCAAGCAATTCGGCAAGCACAAGACCAAGGCAAAATAAGACATTTGGGGTTTTCTACCCATGGCTCTCTGGATTTAATTTTGGCGGCAATTGGGAGTGACTTATTTGAATTTGTTAACTTGCATTATTATTATTTTTGGCAGCGCAATCAACCTGCGATCGCATTAGCCAAGGAAAAAGATTTGGGCATATTCATTATTTCTCCTGGAGACAAGGGAGGAATGCTCTTTACCCCAAGCAAAACTCTGCGAGAACTTTGTCAGCCCTGGTCACCTCTAGAATTGACCTATCGTTTTTTAACTAGCGATCGCCGAATTACCACTTTAAGTGTCGGTGCAGCCAATCCCGATGAGTTGCTTTTTTTACAACGAGAAGACCAGGAGAATCAGGTTACTTGGTCTGCTCCTTTGACCATAGAGGAAAGTTGGAAACTAGAAACTTTAGAGCAACATTTGGCACAAAAGTTAAACAGCGATCGGTGTAGTCAATGTTATCAATGTTTGCCCTGTCCCGAATCCATAAATATCCCCGAAATCTTACGCTTACGTAATCTGGCTGTTGGCTATGATATGGATGATTATGGTCAATATCGTTATCGTATGTTTGAAAATGCGGGGCATTGGTTTCCTGGGAAAAAAGGCGATCGCTGCACCGAATGTGGGGACTGTCTTCCCCGTTGTCCCGAAAATTTAAATATTCCCAAGTTATTAAGAAACACTCATCAACGACTCAATGGCTCTCCTCGTCGTCGTCTCTGGGAAGAATAAAAGATTAAAGAGTCATGATACTCTTGAAAACCCATTTATCTGATTACTTAGCGGTAATCAGTTCATTCAATTTGCCACTGCGATAACCTTCAAGATCTAAAGTTACAAAACTAAACCCAAATTCTTTAAAGGCAGTGATTACTTGAGCTAAATCTGTATTAAGCACAAATTGCTGAATATCTGATGCTGGCAACTCAATCTTCGCGGTATCTCCTTGCGATCGCACTCGGAGATTCTGATAACCTAGTTGCCGTAAATAAATTTCTGCTCTTCCTACTCGATGGAGCTTAGCTACGGTAATCTCCTCTCCATAGGGAAAGCGCGAACTTAGACAAGGTTGGGCCGGTTTGTTCCACCAAGCCAGTCCTAAATGACGAGCCATCTCCCGCACTTCCGCTTTGCTCACCCCAATCTCTGCTAAAGGGGATCTGCTGCCTCTTTCCTTCGCTGCTTGAATTCCTGGGCGATAGTCCTGTAAGTCATCTGAATTCACCCCATCTACCACATAGAAATAGCCTTGTCGCTGTGCTAAAGGTTTGAGCGTATCGTGAAGTTCACTTTTACAGAAATAACAGCGATTAATCGGGTTAGAGGTATATTCAGGATTTTCCATTTCCTGGGTTGAGACCAACTCATGTCGAATGCCAATATATTTAGCCTGCAATTTCGCTTCTGCCAACTCCTCTGGTAATAGGGAAGGCGACACTGCGGTCACTGCCAAGGCGCGATCGCCTAAGATATCATAGGCTATTTTAGCGACTAAACTACTATCAATGCCTCCAGAGTAGGCGATTAGGGCTCGCTCCATTCTGCTAAACAAGTCTTTAAGCTGCTCTAATTTTGTTTCAGGGTTTGAAATTGGCATTGCACAATAATTTTGTAAATCTCTGCGGAAAATCTAGCAAGTTACTTTAAACTTATCTAAGGTTATTTTAACGAAATTAAGACCATTTTTCCTCTACACAGACTTGATTAGTTGGTCTAGAAATCTTAAGCTATCTTAGTGAATGAAAATAAATTTAAGTAAACTTTTTATAAATTCCAAGTGAATAACCAGCTAATACAGTCTAGCAACTGGCCGCGGCAACTATTAAAAATACTTGCTGCTTTAATGCTGATTTTTGTAGTCCTCGTTGCTGGCACCTATTTTTATCAAGGAACAAGTCCTTACTGTCAAGAGGTTTTGGCTCTAGAAGGTAATATAGGGAAAGGTCGTGATATTTTTCAAATTAATTGTGCAGTATGCCATGGAGCTACTGCTGAGGGGAATATTGGACCTAGTTTAAGAAATATTGCGAAAAGAAAGTCAAAAACAGCCTTGATCAATCAAGTGGTGAGTGGGGACACACCACCAATGCCCAAATTCAAACCTAACAGCCAAGAAATGGCTGACTTACTCAGCTATTTAGAACAAATTGATTAGTAAGCAACAGGAAAAACCAGAAAAAAAGTTATCTTACTTTTGTTCTCGTTTCTCTGTTCTAGTTTTTCGTTCGAGAATAAACTGGGGCGCTAGGATTCGAACCTAGGAATGCCGAGACCAAAACCCGGTGCCTTACCGCTTGGCGACGCCCCATCGACTTAACCTCGAACATAATAGCAACTTTCACCCCCAGTTTGTCAAGGTTTCTGAGTAAATTTCTCAAACCTAATTAATTAGTTCGAAGTTTACCGCATCACCATCCTTAAGATAAGCAGCACCTTTTACCACAATGCGATCGCCAGTTTGCAATCCCCGAAACACTTCGACTTTTTCATTCGCTAGAATTTCACCAATTTCTACTGCTTGGGCTTTAACTGTATTGTTATCTTGCACTACAAAAGCGATCGCACTACCATCAGCTTGTGGGAGTAGTGCTTTTACGGGAACAGTTTTACCTTGAGTTGTGGCAACATTAACAGTTGCCCGCAAAAACATTCCTGGTTTAAGAGGAGCATCAGAGGGTAAATCAATATTTACCGTTGCTTGGCGAGATTGAGGATCAATGATTGGGTCAATTTCTCGTACCATGCCAATCAGAGGTTGAGAATTATACTGACTAACAATTTGTACTTTTTGTCTTGGTTTAATTTGCGAGATCGAAGTTTCGGGTACTTCCAGTCTTAGCTCTAAACGTCCATTCTCAATGATTGTAAATAAGTTGTCGGAGTTGGAAGTGAGGTCTCCAAGCCTAGCATCACGTTCGGCAATTATGCCCGAAGCAGGAGCCGTCACCGTAGCATCTTGCAATTGAGTTTCAATTAATTGTAAGCGACCTTGAGCCTGCAATAATTCGGCCTGTACCGCCAAAATAACTTCAGGACGCTCCCCAGATTTTAATTGGGCCAATTCTTGCTTGCCTTCTGCTAGTCTGGCTTGGGCTTGTTCGAGAGTTGCTTTATTGATGCGTTCTTGATTATATATTTCATCGAGGCGATCGCGTGAAATTGCACCTTCGGTCTCCAACGTTTCGTTGCGTTCAACTCTTTTGGTCACCAAATCCATATCAGATTCCGCCCGAGCAACTTCTGCGGCCAAACTCCTAACTCTTTCTTCTGCCCTCGCGATTTCCTCAAATCTTGTTCCTGCTTCGATTTCTGCTAGCCGAGCTTCTGCTTGAGCTAAAGAACCCTGAGCCTGCAGGTATTCAGCTTCTAGAGCATTGCTTTTGAGTTTGGCGAGGATTTGTCCTTTTTTGACAGAATCGCCTTCGTCAACCAGAATTTCCTGGATTTGCAAACCAGTTGCTTGGGACATCACAGGAATCAATTCATAAGCTTCTACTGTTCCTGAGGCTTTAAGCGATCGCGCTACTTGATTGCTAGCTACTTCTGTGGTAGTTACATAACGAGCTGAGGCATTAGATACATCGGCCGCGATCGCCTTAGCTTGGGGCTTTGTGCTCGAATCTTTAGTTGCGACAGGAGCCGTAAATTTAGCGCCGACCCAGGAGAGCAACAGGCCTAAGCCAACACCAATAAGTAGACTCTTGTTGGCAGAAAATCGGCGTAATTTTTGTTGATATTTGGTAACGGAATATTGCTTTGCCACTGTTTTGTTATGGTTCATTAAACTAGAGGTATGTTGTAAGAAGTTTTGTGTAATTTGAATACATTCAATTAACTAAGTCACCAAAATATCGAAGTCTTTGAATAAGCTAATGAGGCTACCTTTCACATATTATTACAATTTATTAACATTCTCGCCAATAGCTTGCAAATTCCAGACTTGGGAAGCGCATCCTATGAATGGGCTGTGGTTTTGTTCAAGTCTAACTAAAAAACAGTTTTATACAAGTATTAGACATTAATTAACCAGCTTAGTATTTGTACAGAAAAAAGCTTGCTGGATATATATTAGGAAGCAACCGTTTATGGATATGGAATCACCTCTAGATTGCACCAGCACCAATTTCGAAAAAGTAGCCCTCTCGAAATTCTGTGCTTTGAGTCGTCATCTTCCCCATGATATTAAAATTTTCCGTGAGCCTTGGGGCAATTCTACCGTGCTATGTATTGATTTTGAGCGATGTCCCCATTTATTTCCGATGACGCCTAAACAAAATCGTTTTATAGCAGCTGCGATCACTCAGTTGGGTTTGACCGATTCCGTCATTTTTCGCGTTGGCAACAAGATTCTTGGCTGGAAAAGGATTAAATTGAGGAACGAGGAGCAAGAAGCTAGAAACGAGGAGTAAATTTATCAATCTTTGACTGCTAAGGAGTTAACTGTTAATTGCTTGCACTAAAGCACTAGTGGACGCGGGCGTAAATAAGACAACCATCAACGAAGAGCAAAAAGCTGATATATCAAGACTTATTACTCATTACTTATTACTTATTACTTATTACTTCCGCGCGGCGGCACTAGCTTCGCGTCGCTCTCGAATGGGGGTTGATTGAAAAAGATTGTAGTTTTGTGACAAAAACTTTTAGAATTATAAACTAGGTTTATGTCTCAATAGTAAATAACAAGGATAAAAAATTATGACTCCCTCTTTAGCTAATTTTCTTTGGAGCTTGCTTGCTGGAACTTTAATTGTAGTAATACCTGTCTGCTTAGCTTTGTTTGCATTCAGTCAATTTGATAAGATTGAGCGCTCCTAATATTGGCATCTCGATATAAGATTAAAATTTTTCTTTAGCAGCTAGTCTATTGTATTTTCGGCAATGGGCTTGCTGCTAATATATGTTTTGGTAGTTAGAATCTAGCTAGAGGAAAAACCAACAAGTAGGAGAGCAGCAATGGTGAATTTTGGGCTGAACGCAGCCAGCATTCTAGGAATCTTCCTAGCCGTAGCGGGAGCTTCGTTATATTTTTTACGTTCTGTACGCCCAGAATTGTCCCGGGATCATGACATCTTTTTTGCTGCTATTGGTCTGTTATGCGGTTTTATCATGATATTTCAGGGTTGGCGACTTGACCCAATTCTCCAGTTTGGTCAATTGTTATTGACCGGTTCAGCAATTTTTTTCGCAGTAGAAAGTATTCGTTTGCGAGCAGTCGCGACAGAACAAGCGCGACGTAATACTCCTACCGTAGATCGCGATCGCCCAGTCAGTCGTACTAGAGTCTATCGAGAGGAAGATAGTGAGCGCACTATTCCTGAGTCCTATGGTTACGAGAATGCTAGGCCCAATTACGATAGTCCCAGATTACGAGGATATGAAGATCCAGAACCTCGTCCAACTCGCAGAACCAGTATGCGAAGTGAGAGCCGTAGTCGGGGTCGAGATCCTGTTAATAATAGAGCTCAGCAATATAATGCAGGCAATGGGCCCCGTCCTCGGTTAACTAAAAAACCTGCGCCTTCTCGCGATCGCTATGATGAATGGAATCAGCCCGATAGTTGGGATGAACCGAATTATTCCCCACCCTCTCGCCCTGTTCCAGAAGGCGATCGCTATAGTGATGATTATTCTCGTCCGGAATCGCCTAGAAGGCCGTCTAACAAGGAAGATTTTTCTAGGAGCTATCAAAACCCAGAAGAACCGAGAAATTATGATGATGGCTTAGGTAGAAGTTATGATGACGGCTTAGGTAGAGGTTATGAAGATGAAGAAGAAATTACTACTGATTATGTAGATTACCAGCCTCTGGACTCCAAAGACGTTGATTATTCGTCCGATTATCCCGAAGATGAACGTGATTACAACGAAGAAGATCCCGGAGCTCGGGGATATGAGCGCAGAAGCCCCAGAAACCCTGAGATTAGAAACGATTTTGAATATTAATGGTTAATTATTATGCGATCGCGACCCTGAGCTTTTGCTGAGTAAAGAGCCTGATCTGTCGTTCTGATTAGATCCTCTATGGTCTGAGCTTGGTAGGGAACTTGGCAACTAATCGCCATACTTATAGTGACAAACTGACTGGTTTGAGAACAGTTGTGGGGCAGCTTTAAGTCTCTAATTGCCTGTTGAACTTTTTTGGCAACTTCGTGGGTGCCAGCAATTTCAGTGTTAGGGAGAATGATGCCAAACTCTTCTCCGCCGTAGCGGGCCACTAAATCGGCGGGACGCTGGATAACCTGAGCAATAGTTTGGGCAACTTGGCGCAGACAATCATCTCCTTGAAGGTGACCGTAGGAGTCATTGTAAAGCTTAAAATGATCAACATCACAAAGAATCAAGGAAAGAGGTTTCTGCTCTCTTTTTAATCTTCGCCATTCCCGATCTAGATAATCATCAAAATGACGACGATTGGCTACACCTGTCAACCCATCAACATTTACTAATCGTTCCAATTTTTGATTGAGCTCTTGGAGACTCCGCTCAGCAATTTTTCTCTCCTTAATCTCTAGTTCAAGTTGCCGGTTTTTGATTTCTAATTCTCGGGTTCGCTCTGCCACTTTGTCTTCGAGAGTATGGGCATATTTTTCAATTTGTTCGTAAAGTTTGGCATTTTCTAAAGCAATATCTGACAATTCTTGTTTGCTTTTTTCGATGCGGATTAAGGCACTAAACCCCCTGAGGCTAGTAATAACCTTAGTCAATAAATTTTTTCTGGTTAGTTCAGTTTTAGTTTTATAGTCATTAATGTCATAACTCAAAACTATCGTGTCTTCTGGTACTTTTCCTGGCTGTCCAGTGCGCAAAATAATTCTGACTAATCTATTTTGTAAGACATTTCTGACATATTTAACTACTTCTAATCCCGCATCTTCAGTTTCCATGATTACATCGAGTAAAATCATCGCAATGTCTGAATTTTCTCGAATTATTTGTTTAGCATCCTCTCCAGAATAGGCGTTAAAAAAAGTTACTGGTTTACCTTCAAATTCTAGATCTCCTAATGCTAGGATGGTGACCTTATGAATTTCGACATCGTCATCAACTAACAAAATTTTCCAACTGTCTTGAGCTGAGGGACTTAAGTTGATAGGCTCATCGGCAACAATCATTTCATCTTCATCGGCGAAAATCACTTCGTCATTATCTACTATGCTTTGATTGCTATTTTCCATATTTACTTTAAACTCAACTTCTTGAACTTAGTATGAAAACTACTAAATATAGTAATTTGTATTAAAAATCACAGTAATAATAGTCCAAGTATATCTCCATTTTTCTAAATCTGTTTGAGGCTAATATATATCAAATATAAAACTAAATTTGAGTAGGAAATTTGATCATAAATTTGGTGCCATGACCTAATTCACTTTGGCATTCAATAGTACCTTGAAGTTTTTGAGTGACTAGATTATAAACAAGATGTAACCCTAAACCGCTGCCACCTTGTCCTCGTTTGGTTGTAAAAAAAGGTTCAAAAATTTTACTTAAATCTTCCGAGTTGATACCTTTGCCATCATCAGAATAGATAAGAAGTACTTGGTCTTCTTGTTCTTGAAAATCAATAATAATTGAACCAGTATCCTGGTCCGAATAGGCATGAATTAAGGAATTAAGAATTAGGTTGGTAATAATTTGGGATAATGCTCCTGGATAATTATAAAGAATTAGTTTTTCCTCCCCTCTTAACTCTATTTTATGTTTTTTTCTTTTAAGTTTTGGCGCTAGGGAAATCAGAATTTCTTTGATATAGTCTTTGAGCTGAAAAGATCTTTTGGATTCGCTAGATTGATCTACCGCAACTTTTTTAAAGCTTTGAATTAATTCGGCAGCGCGATCAAGATTGCTTAAAAGCATATTGCTACTACGCACAGCTAGATCGAGAAATTTTTCTAGTTGAGAACGCTTCATCTTGCCACTGTGATAAATATCGTTAAATTCTGCTGTTTTTTCCTCTAAAGTTGAAGCTGCGGTCACACCAATGCCGATGGGAGTATTTATTTCATGGGCAATTCCCGCAACCAACCCGCCTAACGAAGCCATCTTTTCCGATTCCACAAGTTGTTTTTGGGCAGTTTTGAGTTCTTCTAGAGCTAGAGATAGTTCTTCTGTTCTGATAGCGACTTGATTTTCCAAGGTTCGATTGTAGTTGGCTAGGAGTTGTTCTGTTTGTTTGCGATCGCTGATATCCTGGAAAGTGGCGATCGCATATTCAATGTTACCTGCTTTATTATAGATGGGAGTTGTAGAAGCTTCTAAAGGGACAATTTTTCCTGAGTGATGAATTGCAATATCATCTACTTGCACAGTTTCCCCAGCCAAAGCCCTCACAACTGGTAATTTTGCTGTTGGGTACAAATCTTGAGTCCCATATTGATAGATATTATAGGCTTGAGCTAAATCTCCTGATTGAGCTTCAGGCAGGACATTCATGCCTAATAGCTTTTGGGCTTGAAGATTGGAATAACAGGCTTGGCCATTGGGTTCGTGAATCGTCACGCCAATGGGCATAGCATTGAAAAACTCCTTAAGTCGTCTTTGGCTTTCTTGCAATTCTTTGTATAGTTTGGCATTACTAATTGCGATCGCAGCTTGACCTGATAGAAGCTGTAAAATCTTTAATCTTTTGGGGGTAAAGGCCCTAGTAGTTAAATTATTTTCTAGATAAATAATGCCAGTTAATTGACCCTGATCGATCAGGGGAGTACAAAGTACCGATTTAGTGCGATGAGATTTGATGTAAGGATCTTCAGTAAATTTACCTCGCTTAGAAATATTATGTTCGAGAATTGTTTCCTGAGTGCGTGCCACATAGTTAACAATCGAAGTGGGTAGGCGCTCTGCGATCGGAATCGACTGCATAACCTGAATATTGTCTTGGTCGACGGAGCCAATAGCTTCGATGCGTAATTGATCATCCGAGTTTAAAATAAGATATCCCCATTGCGCACCAGCATTTTCAATCAAAATTGTCATTAAATTAGCGAGTAATTTCTCCAGTAAGATTTCTCCCGAGATCGCTTGAGAAGCTTTCATTACCGTCGCTAAGTCTAGGGAATCTCCAGTTTCACTTTCCGTTGTCACATCAAAATTGAGTGTGATTTGCTCCGAAAGATAGGCAGTCGCAGTCGTTGGTGAGCCTCTAGAGATTAGCTGCCCATAGGTTTGGACTAAATTTTTTGCTTTGGCCTTGGCTCCCCAATGGAGGTAAAGATAATAAGCCTCATTAAGATAAGTCTGGGCAATTTTTCGTTTCCCCCAGGCCAAATAAAACTTGCCGGCTAATTCATTTGCTAGCGCTTCGTCATTGAGGAATTGCTGCTCCTGAGCCATCTCGATCGCGCGATCGTAGGAATCCATAGCTAAGAGATAATCACCTTGAGCGCGATGCAGTTCAGCTTCAACTAAGTGAAATTTATGCAGATAATTCATCGGTGCATGTTCTGCCCAATGACCTAGTTTGCACTGGTTGGCCATAACCTGCTCAAGAATCCAGGGTTTTTGTAAATCACCACTAATACCATAGATAGATAGCTGAGCTAGAGAATCATAAAAATGGAATAGGGGAATTAATAGAGTCGAAGTAGCCCCATCTAAATACTTAGATGCTTGAATAGCATTGGCTACGGCGACAGAACCTTCGCCAAATAGCAAAGCTAGATATAACTTATTGACATATAAAGCGCAAAGTGCGTAACGATCATTGGCCTGAAGATGAAAAGGTATCATCATTTCCTCATCATAGGCTTCGCCAATTAGTTGACAGGGATTATCCTCTGCTCCTGCTAGGTTAAAAATTAGCTGAGCATAAATTCGATTGTAGTTAAGAGTAATATCTTGTTTAAATTTGCGACAAGCATCATTGTAAACTTGGACTTCTAAAGCAAGATTCGCAAGTTCTTGACCACTGTAAACGGCATGAAAAGCATAGAGATAAGAACTAGTTGTCCCGTGATACAAATCACCAGTTTCCAAGCCCCTTCGATAGGAAAACTTTAGGGCTTCTAGGGATTTATGTAATGGTTCTTTCCAATGCTTAATTGTGGCATATAAAACTGCAACTATATTGGCATACAATTCTTGAGTTTGAAAGCGTTCCAAAATTTCGAGAGATAATTGGCCAAAAGAGTAACCTTGCTCGATATCATCTGCCATGCTACATAAAATCAGACCGTAAAAAACATAAGCAACCGCCGAGAGAGATGTATTCCCGTAGCTCAGAGACAAATTAATTTGCTTAAAAATAATTAGCGGCAATAAGGTCGGAGCAGCGATATAGGTACTAGGAACAATACTATTCATAATTGTCATCGCTGCCAAAATAGAGCGATCACTCATGATGGGCAAATCAATGATATTTTTAAGGTCATGAGCTTGGAGATTGTGCTGGGTTTGCTTAAATTCTGTTTGAATATCTGATTCCGTGGGTTTTGTCGGTAAAACAACACCTAGGAGTTCCAAAATTGGTAAGGCAGTTTGAATTGCTTCGAGGTTTTGATTTTGAGCGATATAGGCTTCGATTTTGATTTCATAGACTCTGACTTTGTCCAACAGGGTTTGGGCTTGAGCCAGAACTAAGGTCACCATTTGTTCCATGGTCAGAAAATCACCTCTGAGGTAGGATATCTCCACGGTTTCTGTATAAATAGTCAGGGTCAAATCATAATCTGTTTGCCAACTGTTGTTCGATAGTAGTCCATAGGCAATCTTGAGATATTCCCGTGCTGCTTCATAGGCCGTAGCAGTTTTGGCCTTTTTTGCCGCAGTTAAATTTAGTTCGGCAAGGGAATTTATTTCTGAAGTTTCAGTAATTAAGTTAATTCCCCGATTAAGTTGTTCGACAATGGAAAATATTTGCTCAGAATGTTCCTCTTTGGCTTTTTCCTGAAGTAATAAACGACCAATTTTTAGGTGAATTGATTGTTTTTGGGATTCATCAACTAAAACATAGGCAGCCTGTTGAATGCGATCGTGTCCAAATTTATAATCTCGAATTAATAACTCTTCGTTTAATTCGGACAGGGCAATAATTAGTCCTAAATTGAGGGCAATTTTCAGATCAGCAAAAATTTCTCGGGCGGTTTGTCCACAAACTAGGGAGAGGGTATGGAGGGAAAATTCTGAGCCAATTGAAGCTGCTATCACCAACAGATTTTGGGTTGATGGGGGTAATTTTTTGAGTTGCGCCAGAGTTAATTCCACGACATTATCGGTAATATTCATCGCCTTGATTTGGGCAATATTCCATTGCCAGCCTCCTCGCTTCATTTCCTGGAGGTGCTTGGAAATTTGGGGAGCCTGAAAAACTAAGAGATTTTCCCGATAAAGTGTTTTGAGGAATTCATTGACAAAGAAAGGATTGCCATGAGTTTTGCTAAATACTAATTCGGCTAAGGGTATTATCGATTCGCACTCAGCAGAGCTGGCACTGTCGCGATCGCGATGTAAGGTATCTGCAATTAATTGAGTTACTGAATCCGGTTCTAACGGTTTTAAGTTAATGCGATTGATCCTAACCTGGGCTTGCTGTAAATTTTCAATTATTCTCATCAAAGAATGAGTTTTCCCCACCTCATTATTGCGATAAGCTCCAATTAGCAGTAAATGTTGGGCATTTTGCTGACTTAGCATCAATTCTATGAACTTCAGGCTCGCAATATCTGCCCATTGGAGATCATCGAGAAAAATTACCAGAGGATGTTCCACCTCGCAAAATGCTGAGACAAAGCTCTGAAAAACTAAGTTGAAACGATTTTGAGCTTCTATTGATCCTAAAACCAATGTTTCAGGCTGTTGACCAATAATGAGCTCTAGCTCGGGAATGACATCGATCACAATCTGAGCGTTGATGCCCAAAAGATCTAATAATTTATGACGCCATTGTTCTAGTTTGGTTTTGCTTTCACTGAGTAATTGGTGAATTAGCTCACTAAAGGCGCTCACAATCGCAGAGTAGGGGATATTCTGCTGTAATTGATCAAATTTTCCCGAGATAAAGAAGCCTTGCTTTTCGGAGAGTGGTTTATAAATCTCTCGGACTAACGCCGTTTTTCCGACTCCAGAATAACCGTCAATTAAGACCAATTCACTATTTGATGAGGATTCTTCTGTTGTCCCACAGGATACTCTTGCAAAGGAAGCGAGTAAATCAGCGACTTCAGGATCTCTACCATATAGTTTCTGAGGGATTTTAAATTTATTAATAATATCTTGGGTTGCCAAAGGAAATTTTTGAATATTACCAGCAAAATTTAATTGTCTCAAGCATTCTTCGAGATCAGCTTTGATTCCGTAACTGCTTTGATATCTTTCGTCCGCAGTTTTCGCGATTAATTTCATGATTATAGAAGAAAGTATCTGGGGAATCTTGGAGTCAATTTGATGAGGAGATAACGGCTGTTTTGCCAAATGACAGTGAATGAGCTCCAACGGATCTTGAGTGATAAAAGGTAATGTGCCTGTTAGTAGTTCGTAGAAAGTTACTCCCAAAGAATAAAAATCGGTGCGGTAGTCCAAACTACAATTCATTCTGCCTGTTTGCTCAGGAGAGATATAGGCTAAGGTTCCTTCAAGAGTATTAATATTTTTTAGGTTAGGATTTTCTTGGCTTAAAGCTGTGGCAATGCCAAAATCAATGATTTTTAATTCTCCTGTAGCAGGATTAAACAGGATATTGGAAGGATTGAGGTCTTTATGAATAATATTGCGATCATGAATATTCCCCAAGCTATTTACAATCAGCAAAGCAATATGCAGAAATTCTTCTAGAGCAAACTTTTTTTCTCCCAGCCATTTTTTTAACGAGCAGGCGCCAAAATCTTCGAGGATGATGATTGCGGTTCTCTGGTGAGTTTCAAGACTATAGGCTTTAATTATGCCTGTGGCCTCAAAAGAACTCAGAATTTCAAATTCCTGCTTATAGCGAGTTAACTTAGTTGAGTTTAAATAATTTTGTTTGAGTACCTTTAAAACAACAGCGCGATTGTCGCTTTCTCGAAGACCTCGATAGACTTCTGAATTGGCACTTTCATAAATTAGATTAAGATTTTTATAGCCAATGAGAGCAAACATTTTTAAAGGATGAGGAATGGGTCATGAGGGATGAGGGATAAGGGATGAGGGATGAGGAAAAGGAAAGAAATCACTTTTTCCTTTTCCCTATTTCTTAAAAATGAGGGTAGATTTCTTGTTCAAAGAATTCCTTGAGTTTTGGTTTGTCTGCAACCAAGTCTTGATAATCTTCCTCTACAGAAATATTATATTTTGCCTGACGAGGCGCGACTTGAGATAGCCAAGCAGTATGTAACGTAAAACCAAATGTGAGGTCGGGATGGGTTAATTTCCATTTTGCCCCTTCATGGAGTTTGTCCGCCTCAAAAATCCAGATTTGATGGGATTCAGTTGCTGATTCTCCACAATGAACGGTACAAATAATATAACCATCAGTCGAACTGTTGCTATTTTCTCGGGGCATAAATTGGGGAGAGATCCCGATTACTCCAGGGGGAAATTCATAGGAATCTGCGATCGCCATAGACTTGGTTTCAATACGGAAGAGACTACTGGGCATTCCCGTTTTTCCTAAATCGATAACTTCATCTGGGTGCACTAGGGGCTGATGGAAAGGTTGCTTACGGTTGAGGTTCTCGTAATAGTTATGAACAAACTCGGTCAAGAGATCTCCCCAGAGTCCTACAGAAGTCCAATAAACATTGTCAATTGTGCTTGTCGGCATTGCCGGATTATCTGACGAAGGCAGGCGATCGCGATAGGCATAGAGCGTCACACCCCAAGTCAGACGACAGGATTTGATATTAGGATCAAAAGCATCAGGGATTTTTTTCTGCTCAACTAGTTCCCCTGTTTTGCCATTAACTGTATAACGACCCAGGCGACTAACATCCATCACACTAGGCAGCATACCGTGAAGATGAGAGTCTATATGACGGTCTTTCTCATAAACAGAATGATCATAATTGCGAATCCATTCTGATGCATACCAAGACGAAGCATGAACGGCATGAATAGTTACTTTATCCTGAGGATTGTCGTAATCTACTAGAAAATGAGTCAACTCAGGGGGTAATTTTGTTTGGGTGACTGTAACCTCGACTTCAGCCTCATCCAAAGCCGGTCTTTGTCCTTGTTGCAAAGCTGCACGGGGTACAATATAAACATAAGTTTCGGGAGTTGGAGCTAGATTGGCTTTTTCTCGGATTTTTTCTGCTAGATTTTCTCTTTCTGGCAGAGGATTATTAATTGTCTGTTCTAATCCTGTGTTAAAAAAGGTATCGATAATAACGATATAATCCTTGCTTAAACCAATCTGATGGACGCTCTGTTTAATTCTTACCGAAGAGCCATCAGACAAGACTAATTTCCATCGCTCTAATGGTTGCTCGCCATCCCAGCGAACTAAGTATAGAAAATCTTCCAACAATTCCTCTTTTCGATGCTCATGGGGAAAATGCTGATGTAATTTCTTCCAAAATTTATCTATTACAGAAATATGAGGAAGATTCATGAAATTTTCGAGGGATCTTCCATAATTAATAGTGAACATTTCACCTTGACAAGCATCAAAAGCAGGATGAGCCGTACTAAGCACTGCGGGAAAGGGAAACTTAACGTTCACTTCGCCTCGCCATTCTTTATTTGAACCCACTGGGGTTGCCAATTCTAAAGTTTCGGTGTCTATTTCGTATTGACGACCGCCATCATAGGTGATTAATAAGCGTTCTTGATCATCGGGAGCAAATTTGACAGGCAGAAAAGCTACACTCAGAGGATTTCGGGAGCCCAGAGCAGAGGAAAAACGAAGCATGCCGTGATTATTAAATTGGTATTTGGCATATTTTTCATTCCCAGCACTGGCGATATCCGCATAATAGTCAGCTGTTTTAACAATCCGAGTTTTGAGGGATACTTCCCCAGGTTGATTGAAGTCGAGACGGTAAACCATGCCATCACCGCACATGAATGAGTCTCCACTGGCATGGGGAAGACCGCCCGATTCTGCGGTTCCTACAGGAGCTACGACAAAAACATGGCCTTGTAGGTCTGTTGGGAGCTCCTGTGCTCCTGATTTTGTAATATCGAGTTTAATATCTAGTTCATTTCGATTGGTTTGCAGTAAAGATTCTGGTGGTTTCGGACAATTGTTGAGACTGTTTAGATTATCAATATCTAGAGATTGGAGAGTCATAATTTAATGTTTTTATAAATAAAATGTGTGTAATCATTAGCATTCCCTATCTTTAGACAAAAAAATATTGTTCCTAATTTTAGTCTTGATTTTCTTGGTGATTATTTTGGTAAGTCAACGTTGCCATGGGGTGTTTTTCCCTTCTATCTTCACCCCATGATGATTTCTGTCTTGATGATAGAATACTCATTCTAGGGTTTCAGAACTGCTGATCCTTCTAATTTTCTTTTTCGGGCGAGTAGCGTCCTTCTGTGGCTGATAACTGAATATATGACTCAAAAACGTTTTACGGCTTCTCTCGGCAATTTTGTTATTGCGATCGCTCTCGGGTTATTACTAATTTTGTTATGGCAACTAAGAAGCTTGATTGTCGTCTTGATGATTGCAGTTGTGATTGCTGCTACTCTCGCTCCCATCATTAGGGCGGCCCATAAACTGGGAATTCCCCGATGGCTATCAGTTTTACTGGTATATTTGGGCTTGATTGCCACTTTAACGGGAGTCGGTCTGATTATTGGCCCGACGGTGGTTGAGCAAATCCAGAGATTAATTCGTAAACTACCAACCTATCTCGAAACTGTGCGATCGCTGTTGGATGAAATGGCTCTGCGAATCGCTATGGGAGAGCCAGAAAATGCTAGCTTTATCAGTCAATTTCTTGATATTCAAGGAGTCACGGGATGGGCAATTCGCTCTAGTCAGGAGTTGGCAATTCGGTCTTTTGATGTGACTAAAGGTTTTATTGGGGGAGTTCTTGGTTCGATTCTCGCATTGCTCCTTTCCGGCTATATGCTATCGGGCTCGGATAAATTACTACAAGATATTGTTAATCTGTTTCCCTATCCTTGGAACGAGAGATTATCAGCTCAAGTTAGACCCGTTAGTAAACGGATGGGTGGCTATATTCAAGGGCGTATTTTAGTTTCTGCGATTTTGGCGATCGCAATTAGTATTGGCTTAAAATTTTTGGGCTTATCTGAATTAGCTTTGGGTCTGGGCGTAATCGCTGGCTTTACCAATCTGATTCCTTTTTTTGGTCCAGTTTTGGGAGCAATCCCTGCTTTGATAGTTGCGATCGCTCAAGGTAGTTTGAGTTTTTTTGGTGTACTATTACTTTTTCTAATTATTCAAAATATCGAGACCTATCTTCTCGATCCTTTACTAGTTGGCAATTCAGTTAAAGTTCCCCCTTTATACCAATTGCTCGCTGTTTTGGGAGGAGCACAAGTCCTCGGAATCATTGGCGCTTTGATTGTTCCCCCTTGGGTCGCAGGGAGTTCGGTGTTACTCGAAAATCTTTATATAAAACCCAAATTATTGGCTGAAGGAAAAGTAGAAATTGATGACTAATCAGCAAGTCATACTTTTTCATCTATGACAGAGGTAAACTCTTGCCTGTTGATTCACTGATAGACGATTTTACTCTGGATTATTTTTACTCCTTCAATAATTTTTTCTGGTTGATCTATCCAAATAAAATGACTACTATTGCTAGCAGATAATTGAGTGAAATCGTTAGAAAGGAAACTTAAATCCTGATGAATTTGCTCTCTGACTTGATCTAACTTGGCGAAGGGAAAAAAGAAATTAAATAGAGAACGCTTTAAAAAGGTCTTAGATTTAATACTAACAATTGGTAAATCATCAAAGTTAGTGGCTACTTTTAATTGTTGAGCACTAGTTTCTAACGTGCTAATTTCCTGAGCCATTGTGATCCAGTGTTTAGGATGATAAAAGGAATATTTAACTTGTTTTCTACTTGAGATTGAAAATTTCTTCAATTCCGGTTTGATTAATTCAAAAGCTCCTAAATTTCCTAATAGACGAATAATTCCCACAAAAGAACCAAAAATAGAAATAATAAATCCCGAAAGAAAAAATAACTTGATAGCCTTAATAATGGGTGGTAAATTTAGCATTGCTTTTTCATGTAAGCCATCAGTTAAAACTAGTCCAACCACCTTTTCGGGAAATTGATGAGCATAAAGACGAACATTATAACTACCAAAAGAATCGCCTACTAAAATATATGGTGACTCGATATTAGCTTTAGTTAAAAGTAAATCCAATTCTGTGACAATATTTTTACTACAACGAGATTGTTTACTGCGATCGCTCCAACCATATCCAGCTCGATCATAAATGCATACTTGAGTTATTTCAGCTAAAGCATCAATTAAAAAGTAACCTTCTACCCCACCCAAACTATGATCGATAATTACGGTAGGAGTTCCTGAACCCTTTCTATAGAGATGTAGTTTGGATTCACCAATATCAATTAAGTCTCCTGGTGGTTGTCGGTTTAGGTTTTCTCGTAAAGTTGCAAGCCAATGATAAGCTGCCGTAATGAGCAAAAATATGAGAACAGGATAATTCATTTTTAATTTTTAATTTTCAAACTCGCGCGTTCCCTTGCGCCACCTACCCCTAACCCCTTCCTACAGGAAGGGGAACAATATAGTCTCTCCTTTCAGGAGAGATTTAGAGAGGTTCGGCGCGGGGTCGCTTGTCAATTTTCAATTCCCCCGTCGGAATCGAAGCAATCAACTGACGAGTATATTCAGT
>NZ_ALVZ01000165.1 GCF_000332055.1 Xenococcus sp. PCC 7305
GTTTCTCCGTCTGGGTCGAATGTTACCAAATCAATGACCTTACTTTGTTGTTCGGGGATTTGAATAGTCACGGTTTTGGGGATATTAATCATTTCCTGAACAGCAACCGCATCGATAAACCCACCCGTCTTATCTTCCTTGCCCACAGCACGGAACTCTAGCGCTGTTAGATCAAGCTCACTAGCCAGAACATTATAGGTATAAGTTTGCCAATCATTTCTGCGATCGCCCTGAGCTTGGATAGTATCAAGTAATTCACCATTCCAATAAACTTCAATGCCATTACTCTCTGCTGCTACTTTAGGACGAGGACTATAAGCAAAAGATAATTGATAACTAGTATCTGGAGTCGTCGGAATATCTTGCTTCATGCTGCTATTATCATGACTGTCTAACTCTACCCAAGCAGTACCATCCTCACCAAGACCAAAGCCTTTTAATTCTTGAACTTCAATTCCTGTACCTTCGGTTGTTGCCCATCCCGCAATCGATTCAAAGACATCCCAACGATTGGCTTCAACTTCGTTTTCTTCAAAGCTCCAGTTTTGCACTAAGTTGCCACCAAGCTTCGCAATAATCGGCGCTTGATTGTTTTTCTTGACTTGTATTTCTAGGGTTTGAGTTGTTTGGCCACCATCTTCATCAGTCACGGTGATAGTAACGGTGTAATTACCATTGTCAGGATAGGTATGCTCAACTGAAGACTGATCACCATTCACTATTAACGGTTCACTGCCATCTCCAAAGTCCCAAGTGACTGTCAGTTCGTCATCTCCTGGTTCAGAGAAAATTGCCTCAAAGATTACAGTTTCTCCTTCGGTTGTGATTGTCGTGGGGTCGATGGTGATACTGGGGGCAACATTATTAACAGTAATAGTGATATCTTTAGTTGCAGTTGCTCCATCATCATCACTAACAGTTAGGGTTCCATCGTAAGTGCCTTTATCAGCAAAGGCATGAGTGACTTCTTGCCCTTCAGCGATATTGCCATCCCCGAAGTCCCAAGTATAGGTTAATTCATCATCTCCTGGGTCTGTCGCGATCGCACTATAGGCAACTTCTTCCCCTTCATCAACTTCTGTTTCGTGGGTGATTTGGTCAATAGTTGGCGCAACATTATTAACAGTAATATCTAAGGTTTTAGTTGTGCTGCCGCCATCTTCATCGGTAACTTTTAGTGTGACCTTATATTCGCCATCATCTGTGAAGGTATGGGAAACATTTGTTCCTGTTACAGTAGTACTGCGATCGCCGAAGTCCCAAGTATAGGTTAGGGTATCGTTAATCCCTGGATCTGTGGCACTAGCAAAGAAGTTAACGGTTTCTCCTTCGTTAATAATATTGTTATCGACTGTGAGATTGGTAATTGTCGGCGCAACGTTATTTACAGTAACGGTCAATATATCGCTACCAACCCCTTCATCGTTATCGGTAACCGTCAGAGTAGCATCATAAGTTCCATCATCGTTGTAGGGGTGGTTCGCGAACCGCCCGTACTCTATTTTTCCATCCCCAAAATTCCAAACAAAAGCATGGGTATCGTTAATACCAGAATCAGTAAAGCTGCCACCAAAGTTAATCGATTCACCTTCGTTTATAATCTGATCTGAGCCTGCATCGACTATGGGTGCAACATTTTCAACTGTAAATTCAAAGTTTTTGGTATCACTGCCGCCATAGGGATCGGTTACGGTAATACTGGCGTTATAAATATTGTTATCAGGGAAAGTATTGGTAAATTCAGGAATGCTAATGTTTGAAGGTTGACCATCAATTTCCCAGCTATAGGTCAAAAGGTCGTCGCCTGGATCAGATGCGATCGCAGTTATAGTCGTCTCTGTTCCTTCTGTAATATTGTCGGGAATTTGAATCTCGTCAATTGTGGGCGCGATATTATCTACGGTGACGGTAACCGTAGCAGCATTAGAAAATTGTCCGTCATTGTCTTTAACTACATAAGTGAAACTATCTGTGCCTGCAAAATTAGTTCCTGGGACATAGGAGATATAGCCATCGGAGTTGGCAATTGCGAAGCCGTTATTAGGTTGAGTTGCAATTTGGACGGAGTCAGATCTAATTGTGCCATCATCATCGCGATCGTTATCAAGAACATCGATATCTACTGGTTGTCCTTGGTTAGTAGTTGCCGTATCGTCTGTAGCTATGGGAGCTAAGAATATTTGTTCAGTGAATTGAACATCATCAATTACAACACGAGAATCTACTTCCCCAAACCCAAGGAGGTCGAAGTAAAGAGTTGCTTTGGTTCCTGCTGCTAGATGGGAAATATCAATAGTAAAAGTGCGTGATTGACTGTAATCGAGGATTTCTCCTGGGTTGACACCACTAATTTTGACGTTGTTGCTGAAGTAGGTTGTGCCATCATTCTGGATATTGAGTAGAGCATCGGTTTCGGTTAGTCCAATATCGGTGCTGACTAATGGGTTGAGGGTTAGAGGATCTAGAAGAGCAACTTCGAAGCTGTCGGGCGGAGTGGCAAAAGTAGAAGGGAGATTAGCAAGACCAAGGTCTACCAGAGTGAATTCGAGAGTATTGGCGTCTTCGGGGATGGTGAAGGTTTGAGTGAAGTTGCTAAGGAAGGGTGAGTCTTCGGTGAGAACTGCTTGTCCATCTATGATATTGCTAGATCCGCGATTCTGCCATCCAATATTGTCGCTAGTGTTGTCTGCGATGCTGAAGTCACCGTTAATGATTCCGAGTAAGGGATCTGAGGTTAATAATGCATCTAAAGTTTCGCTTATTTTCTCAATTTTTTCTGATTCAAAGGCGAGGATGGTTTTTAAGATTTCGACATCTAGCTGGGAGGGAAGTTTGCGAATTCCTGGAGCAAGATGGGTATTGAGCAGATCGTTGGGATGGGCTTGTTTATCTAGATGTTCTCCATCTAAAGTAGCAGTAAAATTATCTCCAAATATGATATCTTGCTCAGCAATAATACCTTCTGCCGTCTGCCGTCTGCCGTCTGCCTTCATTTGCTCAAATCCGGCATATCCTTCGATAAATCCATAGAGGTGAGCTAGTTCGTGGAGAACGGTTGTTAAAAGATCATATTTTCCATGGGCTGCGGATTCGGGATCTGCGAGGAAGTAACTGTCTGAATTTTGGTTAGTGAATTCACTGTTGTCTAATGGGGTTTCATCGATGAACCAACCGACTCCATTGGCATCATGGTCAATGAGGATTGTTCCTATATTGGGTTTTCCAGAGGAGTCGAAACCTGTAATGGTTGCTTCTGCTAATTGTCCTGTGGGGAGGTCTGTTATTTGGAAGTTGATGTCAAGTTGGGTTGAGGGTTGGAGGAGGTTTGACCAGATATTAGTTGCGCTATTATTGAGTCGATTTACTATTTGAGGTTCTGCATCATGGATTTGAAAATAACTGCCGAAGAATTGCTCAGAAGGTATATTGCTGGGGAACGAAACTTCTCTGGAGTTGATTTGACTGGAGTTAAATTTAGAAGATGTTGCGATCTTCCTGGAATCGACTTGAGTAATGCCAATCTCACCGAAGTTATTCTTATGAGTGCTGACCTCAGTGGTGCCGATCTCAGTGGTGCCGACCTCAGTAATATTAAACTTGACAGAACCAACCTTAGTGGTGCCGATCTCAGTGGTGCCGACCTCACTGAAGCTAGTCTGGCTGAAAGCATTTTGGAAGGAGCTGATTTGAGCTTTGCTGATTTGACTCGTGCTAATCTTATAGAATCCTCCCTTGTTAATGCCAACTTGACTGGAGCTATCATGGAGGAAACTCTCTTGGGGTATCCCTTGATAGAAGGAGCTGATTTGACTGGGGTAGATTTGAGCAAAGCTATTATGGATCCTCCCTTTTTCTAAAATTTCTCCCGGTATTGCAAGACTCTTATTTTGTGAATCTTCTGCTAAATCTTCAGAATATTCGGTAGCTAGAAGATTTGATGTGGGAATCTCATTTAAATTCGGAAAATCCTTCCAATCGATAGGACCACTGTATTCTTTATCTTTTATTTGATTGATTTCTTCTTCGGAAAGAGAAAGATTAGACAAAAGATGGAGATTGGTTTGTTGCTCTATTGTATATAAGTCCGTAATATAAGCTAAACTATACCACTTAGTAAGATCTTGCGGTAATTTTGGGTCTTCTGGCTGATTAACTTTATCGTTAGGCAAGATTACTGATATTATTGGGGTATTAACAGAAATATCGTCTAAACCTTGGTCTGGTTCTAAGATAACTATTACTTTCCATAAACTTTCAGGAACATTAATGGAATCTGAAGTATTACTTAGATAATTTTTGTTTAATGGATGGTCTGGACTAATATCTCCATTAGCAGAGGCTATTCCCCCAGCTAGAATATACAGCTTTCTACCTTTTTCTTCCACAATCTTCTCCCCAAATATTTCAAGCTGTCGCCACAATCCAGTTCTGTTAAAGTTACTTTGCATCGGAAGAAGATTTGTTGTGAAATAGGTCGCCAGTTGATCTTTTCTCGTTCTATCTCGATCTCCACTGGCAGTTAAATGACCACGATCAAAACTAGGAAACCAATGACCGCTTTGATATCTCCAAGCTGGAGGACTACTTGCTCCAGAGGGCAGCTTATTATGTGGTATCCAAGGATAATCAGTCCTAACAATACTAGGAAGTGAAGATGGATCATTTGAAGGAGGCGTGCCTGGGTTTCCAGGATAGTCATCAGGTACTTGATTCCAGGGTGCTGTTGGTCTTCCAACGTCTCCTAACCAAGTTGAATCAACTATCCAACTAACCCAATTAGGACCTTTTTTCTCATCGTTATAAGACAAAGAATACTGGGGTCTTTCTATCAAATAATTATTAGGATTAGTATTTCTTGCATCACTCGGATTCCCCAAGAGAAGATGTTCGCTCTTAAAGAAAACATCATCTAAATAAGCAGTTCCGCCATTAACTTGAAACTGAAGAGTTGCTATTTGACCACGAAGAGAATCTGGTACATCAAGATGGAAAGTTTCAAAGCCTCTCGTTCCATATCCAATTCGATAGGTATCTGCTTCGTTATAACCCAAATCATAAGGTCCGTCGGCAGCAGAGAAATAAATTGTTTCTGTTTCGGTAACTCCATTATTTCCTGTTAGAGTAACATTGACATTTCCATCACTAAGATTAGGTACATGTAAATTAAAGCGTAATACGCCCCAATCAGGAACAACAAAGCGATTATGAACAATATTATCTCCATCAATTAATTGAAGAGCATAATTAGGCTGATTTGGAGCGTATCCTACTTGCTCACTATAAGTAGCAAGACTATTAATATTGTTCCAATCAACTAATACAGTTTGAAAAGTATCTGAAATATCATTATGCGAAGACCAACCAGGAATAGGTTGATCATCTGATTTCTCGTTAATCGCATCAAAATTACCATTAAACAAAGTAGGAACAGCAAAATCACCTCTCTGTCTAGGTTGAGCCGTATTGTCATTCCAAACAGGAGTTTGATCATCTTCTTCATCAGGACGTAATTCCTGTCCACCACCAAGAACAGAATAGAACCAACCCGTACCAATACCCTCCCAAGGAGCATCTTCCGCACCATGCTCGAAATTATTAGGACTGTACCAAGTTTCAGGACGCTGTAAATTAGAACTAGATGCATCTAAATCACCTAATCTTCTATACAACTGTTCAACAGATTCCTCTGTATTAGGAGAATCAAACTCTCTCAGAGAAACATCATTAGTACCCGAATACCAAGCTAAAGCCCGATTATGGGGTGCGGAATTTTGTTCATCCTCAGTAAAGCCTTTTCTACTATCAGCCTCATTAATTCCACCCAAATAAATTTCCAAATCTGCTCCAGGTAACATAGATCCAGCTAGAGTTTCTGTAGAATCGACATTTGAAGACACAGCAGTTTGATAATAGTTATCAGCAAAAGTGACATTTTCCCAAACCTTGACTTCAGGCTCATTAATACTTCTCAAATCATTTTTCAAAGAATCTTGATTAGGATCTGGAATATCAATAGTTGTCATATGCAGATCGGGGAATTTGTCTGGATGTTCTTCTTTCGGGAAGAAAGTGCCCAATCTTTGAATAATTTCACTATTAATGATTGTTCCTTGTCCCACACCCAAAAAGTGAGTTGGGGAATTAAACAGCTGATCATTACCAAAATTGCGATTTAATTCAACTAAAGAAGCAAATAAAGCATCAGCAGTAGCCTCAGTAAAGCCAGAATTATTAGCAGTTTTTTCTTTGCTAAATTCCCATCCAGGGATTAAGACTAAAGGCTTACCAGCAAAAGAAGGTAGAACATCGTAATTGATTCCTCCATCACTATCTTCCCAATACCATTGACCAGTTTCTGCCTCATATCGCATTATGAGACCTTCATCTGATTCTTGGGTAGTAATATGATCAGCAATTTGCTCAAATTGACGATCAATTAAAAAGTCTTTAGCTTCAGTACCACGAGTCAGAATGGTAACACTACTAAATGGATAAGAATTTTCTGGTAATAGGGTATTAAATTCTGTGGTATCGCGATCTAGTTCTCTTCCTTCATCGTCAAAAACCTTGAGGCCCCAATGATAAGTCTGGCCTGCGGTTAGAGTAAGATTTGAAGGTAATTGCAACTCTGTTTTAGAACCAGGTGTACTATCTCCCGCCCAAGTCCAAGTACCATCACTCCATTTAGCAGTAAGAATCCGATTGGGATTACCATCACCATTGGGTGTGGTCGCATTTATGCCTTCCCATTCATCATCAGGAAATAATCCTTCATATTCAGAGAATACACTCACATAAAGTTCAACTTCTTTGACTTGATCGTCAGTTTCTGACTCAAAAGACCAAGTAAACTTAGGATTCAAGGTAGGATCTAGATCTGGTGTATTAGTACTGCTAGGAGTTTCCAACTCGATATAGTTGTCTCTAAAGAAAATGTCATCTAGATAAACTGTATTGTCAGCATTAAGTTTAAATTCAACAGTTGCAACTTTTCCTCTTAGGGAATCTGGGACTTCTATCTCAAAAGTTTCAAACTGAGTCCTGCCATGCTCTATTGAATAAGGATTGGGAATGTCAAAATCTGAAGCATCTTGCAAACTGATAATCTGAAACTTCTGGTTATTTTTATTATCCTTCTCTTGTATAGTTATCTCTAAGAATCCATTACTAGCTGTGGGTGCGTGTAGATCAAATTTTAGTAAATCTAAATCAGGAACCACAAAGCGATTGTGAAGAAGACTGTCTTCACTATCTAATTTAACGGTATAGTTGGGCTCTGAATCGTTTTCGCCTTGATTCTCATTGAGAGCAAGAGAAGCAATACTATTTGAAGCAAGAGTAGGAATATCAGCCTTGTTAGTAATGCTCTCTATATCAACACCATATTTAAGCTCACCAGTGGGAACTTCCGATACAGTCTCTATGTCAAATTGATCAAATCTTCCATTATGGTAAGACCAACCTGGAATAGCACCAAACCAAAAATTGCGAACTCCATTACTTAAAGAAGTATCAAAATTGCCACTAAAAGAAGCATCAAAATTACCGTTAAACAAAGTGGGTACAGCAAAGTCACCTTTCAATATCGGTTCGGCTGTATTATCAAAGGAAGGATTTGCAGTCAATCTAGAAGCATTATCAAATTCTCGCGTTCCTTCAATTAAGGAAGAATAATACCAACCTGTATTAATTGCTTCCTCTGTATTATTTTTTGATTCGTACCATAGAGGTAGCGAAGAAAGATCTATTTTCGGACTATACCATTTGTCAACATTGATTTCTCCTCTTTGATTTTCAATTTCTATTTCTTCTTCTCCGAAGGAAAAAACATCGTTAAATTTTTCTAGTGCATTATCTACCGTCCCGGCATACCATGCCAGGGTTGCTCCGTGAGCGCCACTAAAGACATTTTCCACAAGGGCACTCAAACCTCTAAAGCCCCTAAAATCACTCAAGTCGAGGTTTAAATCAGCACGATTATCATAATTAGAAGAAACATTGATGTTATGTAATTTACGACCATTAGGTGTATAGTTGGGCACTATACCTAAGATTTTGCCCTGATTAGTTACTTGATAATAATTATCGGCATAATCGACATTATCCCAAACTTGAACTTGAGGCTCTTTAAAATCTCTATAGTCTAAAGTTTCTTTTTTGAATCCACTCAGTTCACCAAAAAATTGAATGAGAGAACCAGCTATTAGGTTTTTGGACAATATGTCAAGACCTGTAGTGACTAATTGTCCTACTGGGATAAGTAAATTTTCCTGATAAAAATCATGGGGGTCGATAGTCGTCATCTGCAAATCTTCTCCCCCAGCGAAAGGAGCATAAGTTCCTAAGCGTTGAATGATCTCACTATTAACTACTGTCCCTCGGCTAAAACCAATGAAATGCAAAGGTGAGTTCAATAGAGCACCTTTCCCGACAAAATTTTCTGTGCTGGTTTGTGTTCCTAATTTTTGATCCAGTGCAACCATTGAAGCGAAAATAGCATCAGCGACTCCTTCCGAAAACCCAGAGTCAGGAACAGTTGATTCGCCATTCTTAGTCCATTCTGGAATCAATACTATAGGTCTATTTTTATAATCACTTTGAAGTTTATTGGCTAGAGTTGTCAAATAATCTGCTTCATGAGGTTCTTTTCCTCCTACTAATTCTAAATTATCTTTCCAGATAAAATTGTTATCCAAGGAAGTTATCTTTTCAACGGGAATCCAATTTCCCGTAAGTTTGTCGTAACGCAGAATCAAACCTTCCTTATCTTCTCCGTGAACACTTACAATTTGCTCCGCCATATCGTAGTAATTTGTGTGGATTCCTTCATGCTCTGAAAGTGAAGGCAAGATGCTAAATCCATGAGTTAAAACCGTTACACTACTAAAAGGATGGTTGGTTATCGGAGCAATTGTTCGAAATTGACCATTTGTATCTAAATTGATTTCTCCAGAGGTTAAAGTGGCTTCTACCGCCCAATAATAGTCTTGACCAAATGTTAGAGCCAATTCGTCGGGCAAGGTAAAACTAGTGCTGCTATTGGGATTATCTCCTTCAATTTGAGCAATCTCTGTTTGTCCATCATGCCAATACCAGGAGTTTGTAGCTTTCTTCCAGGTTGCTGTGAGAATTCGACCAGGATTAAAATCATCGTATTCGTTCCAAGGTTGCGTTAGTAAAGCTTTTTTTTCTGGTTCAGTGAGATCTTCAAGAAACTCTGGATCTGACAAATCAGCTAATTCATCCCAAGGCAACAATCCTTTGTCTTGAGGGAAAGAACTTAAGAATAGATTGACTTCTTCTACATCTTCAAATCCTTCATCGAATTGCCATGACAATGTAGGAGTTAGGTCTTCTGTCTCATTATCTTTTTCAACTGCATCAACTGGGGATAAATCCAACCAGTCTCGATGGTTAACATTGGCAACTGACCAAGGATTATAACCGATAGTTAAAGGTTTGCGTTCCGAATTGTCAG
This sequence comes from Xenococcus sp. PCC 7305, assembly GCF_000332055.1. Lineage (GTDB taxonomy): Bacteria > Cyanobacteriota > Cyanobacteriia > Cyanobacteriales > Xenococcaceae > Xenococcus. The sequence goes on from NZ_ALVZ01000165.1 coordinate 9,479, forward strand.
GTGCTCTAAATTGAATACTGCCATTTTCTTGATTTAATATTGTGTAATCAGCAGCAAGACTGATAATTTCATGCCATTTATTAGCATTAGGTTCCAATTCTCCTGGTTTATCGTCAGGGTCTATATTGATAACATAAATCTTGCCTTCTCCTTCTTGTGAAAAGCCACCAGGTAAAGTGGCAAAGAGTTTTTTACTATCACTGCTAATTGCTAAAGAATGAAATCCGTTGGTTTCTTCCGCAATACTAATATTTTGAATTACTTGATGATAAGTATCTGAGCTTGAATCAATATCAACTATATAAACTGTCCTTTGCCGATAGTCACCAACATAGAGATAACGATCATCAGCAGAGGTCGCGATCGCATGAGGCGCAGCATTAACTGGTAACTTAATTGGATCGATAATCTCTGTAGTGTCAGGATTAGTATCTACTTGCTGTAAACTCATCAAATCAATCACAGCAATTCGACCCGAACTTCTCAGAGATACATAAGCACGACCAGCATCATGAGTCGCAACTAAGTCTCTAGGTTGATCAAATTCCGCAGCAGTTCCTACAGGAATTTCTGCTAGCAATAAATCGCTGCTAGTTAAACCATCAGTTGCGATTATTTCCTCTGGATTAAGAGCATTAAACACACTAACCTGTTCTTTGTCTGCTTGGGTAGTGATTGTAAACTCAACATCTTGAGGTTTAAGGTTAATAGTCGTTTCGCTACTATAGGGGATGAGTTCAGCTGAATTAGAGTCAGTGATATCTGCTAATTCTAATTGGTTTCTGGTTAACCCAATAGCAGATTCTGCCAAGACCACTGTTTGAGGAACTCTAATCGCAACTTGATACCGATTATTGCCCAATTCTTGACTTAAATCAGGAATGATTGTGCCTTCATGTTCATTGCCTCCATAATTGAAGGTAACGCTCAAGTCATCAAAAGAAGTTCCCGTGACACCAGGACCTTCTGCTTCTACAACAAAATTACTGCCAACGAGGTAAACAACAGGTTCTTCTATTTCACTAAAATCTAATATCCCTTGCTCCAAAACAGGAGGAGCAAAAGGATCATTTTCTATATTGGGAAATATCTCGTCTAATTTTATATTTGCAGTGGGAATCCCTTGTGGATTGAGATTAACTCCTACTTCCGTAGTGAAGGGTAAAACGCCGATTTTAGGAACAACAACAACATCTATTGAACTCACAGCTTCTTCATAGAAGAAAGGAAGACTAATAACTCCACCAAAATTGAATCCTTGAGCCGATACTCCAGCTGAAACTCCTGCTACCCCAAAAGTATCATTAGCACCTGTTAATGTATTTAAAGAACCATAAGCCTTGCCTACTTTGTATCCAAATTTAGGGACAGCAATAATATAGTCATCATCTTTCGCTTTACTGACTCCAGGCCAAGGAGGAGAAGAAGTCCGAATCATGCCATCGTTGCCGACAATACCCGATTCTTCAACAAACCATGTGGAATTCCAAGTCCCAGTTTCATTAGGTAATTCTCCATCCCGCATAAAGAATACTTCAGTACCTGGTTCAAGTCCGACCGGTGCAGGGATTGCTAACTGTGCAGGAATTGCTAGGGGATCATCACCAAAATCTAATCTAAACGCATCAATAACATCAAATTTTTCAGGCAAAGGTATAGTTAAATCCGACGTTTGCAGAGTAGTAATACTAATTTCCGCTGCTTCATTTAACGCCCCTTGTGGAATCATTACTTGATAACCATCGCTATTTTCAACAATTCCGCCTTCTATATCTAATACTTTTGCACCAATATTAGGTAGTTCAACATTGACAGGAATTATGACTTCAGTTCCACCATGAATAACCGTAACTTCAGCTTTGCCTTCAGTTAAAGTAGTGATTAATCCATCTTCATTAATAGTAATGACATTAGGATTATTCACAAAATAGCGAGTGCCAGTTGTACTATCAGTGAGGTCAGCAGAATCGACAATTCCTTCTACTGCCACTAAGATTTGTCTTTCAACACCTGAAGTTAAGGTAACTGCATCAGGATAGACATCCAAACCGAAGAACTCGGCTATTACTGAATCGAATTGTGCTTCGCTATTGGCAAAATCTATTTGACCAATTCTTGATGTTGTAACTGCGGTTAGTCCATCTCTTTCTGCACTTAAAATTGAAGTTCCATTCCCAACACCAATTACCAACCCATCATTAGCGATCGCAACATCTTCATTCTCACTACTCCAAGTTAAATAATCCCCAGGCAATAACACATTCTCTTGATCGGCAAAGTCGCCGATCGCCTGTAACTCAAACTGCTCACCCACTTCCAACTTCGGATTCCTCACCACAAAATCCAAACTCGTCAAAGGTGCATCGCTCACATTAATCTCAATCAGTTCTGGATCACTAACCGCAAATCCGTCATCAGCCAACAACTTAAAGTAAGCTGTACCCGTATAACCGACATCAGGAGTAAAGATGGCAGTCTCACCATCGGGCGCAAAAGTAACCGTCCCATTCTCTACATCGATCGCGCGATAAAATATTCTGTCTCCCTCTGGATCACTCGCTAAATCTGCCAAAGGAATTTGGACACTCAGATCCTCATGAGTTAAAGCATTGCTATTAATAACTACCGGAGCTTGATTCGCACTAAATCCATAATTGCTACCGAGAATCTGGACATCGATTTTATCAATAACGCGATCGTGATTCAGATCCAGCGCAATATCATAACCTGCATCCCCCAAAGCATTACCCAAAGCAGCAGTTACGGCTTGACTATCCAGCCCATCAACCACACCATCACCATTCACATCACCTGCAATACCTAACCGTAATTGATAATCAGCATCACCATTAACCGCCAACAGATTTAATCCCGCTTTCTCAATAGCAAATAGAGCAAAACTACTATTAGTATCAGTTTGAGTGCTAACGGGAGTTAAACCCTCAATGCTTGGTAATTCAGTACTTCCATTAACATCAACACCTAACAAAACAAATCCTGTGGCGGTTGAATTAATTTCCGAATCACGGAATCCCAAACTATAAAGATCACCATTGCCATCACTTAAAGTACCGCTAGTTAATGTCCCATTAAAGCGACTTGCCGTACCTAAATCTGCCTCTAGAGGTAAGATTTGTGGATTATCGAAATATGCGATCGCGGAGCGATCCGCTTTGCGGTCCGCTTCTCCTGTATCTCCAGCGATTAAATTCAAACCAGATTCGCCATAACTGTAACGAACCGAATCCCCCACAGAGATATTTCTTACACCTACCAAATTACCTGCATCATCATAGGTATAGGCGATCGCGTCACCATTAGGAGCCGTAATTTGAGTCAATCTACCCGCATCATCAGACTCAAAGCTGACCATCTCACCCGTCTCTGCATTGAGAATGCCACTATCGCTATAAATCAACCGTGTCCCATCAGCAGTAATCTGTTCTACAACAGTTCCATCAGCATCCAATCGATATATTATTCCGTCAGGTGCTGTCAGCTGATAGGCAAAACCGCCTTCTGCCCTCTGCCCTCTGCCCTCTGCCTTCAAATTATATGGTCTTGCTGTTTGTAGATCGTAATAACGTCCCCTGGCTACGCTCAAGACAGCATCCGCAGATTCCAGACTATAGTTAACATCTGCATCCGCAACCCAAGCAGGTTTATAGTAAGTTAATCCCGTAATCTCTTCAGCAACAGGTTGGAAAGTAAAACCAACTCGTTCCCCATCAGGCAAAGTCAGATAAACCCTGGTGCCATTCTCAAACGGAATTTCCCCTCTGCTGCTGCCCTCTGCCTTCTGCCCTCTGCCTTCATTGCTTGTTTCTAAATTAAAATTACCATTGGCTAATTCCCAACCATTACCAAAACTGCCAACTTGATCGCGATTTAAAGAATCATAACGACGAACCAGATTAATTACTGTTTCATCTACTGTCTCATCAACTGACTCACCAGTAAATGCGATCGCCAAATCTGTATCCTGGCGTAAATACTGCTTTTGCTTACTATTGCTCCTTACCTCTACAACAATCTCTGTAGTAGAAGTTCGACCTTTAATATCAGTAGCAGTCAACTCCAAAGTATAGAAACCATTGCCATATAGAGCAGGATCTAAAGTAGTAATTGCCTGATTATTAAAAGTTCCATAACCAGAAGCCAGAACTTCTGACTCTTGACTTTTGACTCTTGACTCTTGACTCCTAAATACTTCCAATACCCACTCATCCAGATTAGTATCACTAACCGTTCCTGTAATTGAAATTACCTCTCCAGCAACAGATTCATCTAATCCCAAACCAAAAGCCACAATCGGCTCGTCTTCATCTTCAGGATCTCTAACCTTAATCACCTCTGTGGTTGTCGCAGTCCTTCCCGCCGCATCAATAGCTGTCGCAATAACCTCGATTCTTCCTGGTTGGTCGGGAACAAATTCACCCCGATTCCTACTATCTAATGTCAACTCAGTCCCATTGGCTGTGAGAGTAACATTGTCAATATCAGTGAAACTATCAGCTAAAGCACTAATCACCACCTTCTGCCCAGGAATTGCTGGGAAACTCGGTGTCAATTCAATATTAACGATGGGTGGTGTAGGTTGAGTTTCAACACGAATCAGCGCATTCTTCTCAGCAATTATTTCTCCATCTGATATTTGATAAGTGACAACATAGTCTCCCACTTGTCCAGGGGAAGGAGTCCAGGTAACTATTCCTGTATTGGGATCTAAGACTGCTCCAGCAGGTAAATTTTCCGCACTATATTGCAGAGCTATTGGTGGTGAACTATCGGGGGTAGGAACATATAAATCAGGATCATCTCCTTGTAAAGTAAATTGTAGTTCTTCACCCAAAGCGACAATCTGTGGTGCTACATCGATAGTTGGCGTGCGATTGACATTCCTAACCAGAATTTCTACTATTTCAGAATCTGGTACCAATCCAGAATCCTCGGTTTCATTCCCATCAGTAACCGCAAATTCCAGGTAGTAGACTCCTGCTTGTCCGTAGTTGGGTTTCCATTTAAATTCCCCTGTACTACTATCGAGTCTTGCGCCTTCTGGCAAATTCGCGATCGCTGAATAGAAAATCGGCTCGGCGTCAAAATCATTTCCTTTGAGGTTGAAGATTAATTCAACATTCTCTCTTGTTGCTTGTGTGGGTAGGGGAGTTAGTGATGGCGGACGGTTATTGTTTGCAACATTAATATTCACTGTTTGCGAGCTGCTACTATGGCCATCGCTCAGAGTGAATTCAATATTGTCATAAACTCCTTGGCTGAAGAAATCCGGTGTCCAGGTAAATTGTCCTGTAGCAGGATCTAAAGTTGCGCCTCGGGGTAAATTCTTGACACTGTAGGTTAACTTATCAAGATTATCATCATCAGTCTTATCGAGATTATCATCATCAGTTCCTCCTAAAGCAAAGGATAAAGTATCACCTTCGATCACATTTTGCTCTGCGATCGCGGGTAAAGTTGGTGCAATATTTGTGTCCTTAACTACTAAGTTAAAAGTTTGTTCGCTGCTTAGAATCTCACTAATATCTCCATTGGCGTCATCTTCAACTTTAATTGTGATGGGATACTTATTATCGAGATCTGCATCGGTGGGAGTCCAACTAAATAATGCTTGTCCATAAACATCATTGGTAGTTAAGATTTCCTCATCAGATAATCCTGTAGCAGAGAAAGTTAAATCATCTTGATCTAGATCTGTAGCGAAGATAGTGAATTCTAAAGGTTCATTGACAATGGCTATTTTGTCACCAATATATTGCAGGGCAGGACGTTCGTTAACAGCTTCAACAGTAAGAATAAAGGAATAGCTGGCCGATACATTGCCTTCATCGGTGGCAATTAAGATGATAGGATAATTACCGCGATCGCCATCACCTGGTATAGCCTGGAGATTAGCTGTGCCATCGCCGTTATCTGTGAGGGTGACAAAATCTGGTAACCCAAAACCACCGACTCCTGTACCTCTAATCGCGATCGGATCACCGTCGGGATCACTAGTCTCAATAACTAAATCTAAAGTTTCTCCCCGTTGTACAGTTTGATTGGAAATTGCAGGGATCTCTGGCGGACGATTAACATCCCCAATTGTGATCTCAATCGTTTGAGTTGTGATTTCTGGCTCATCACCATCACCATCATCAGTCGCCGTAACTGTAAAAGAATGAACTCCTGCATCATCAAAGTCAGGCTCCCAATTAAAGATAGCAGTTTCGAGATCAAAAGTTGCGCCATCAGGTAATCCCGTTACCAAATAGTTAACCGTGGGGTTCGTTCCTTCGAGTACAGTCAACTTACCATTCGATAACCGTTCTTGAGGCACAAAGCCGGGATTATCAGGATCAAAGGCAAAGGCTCTAAAGCTAACAGTTTGACCTTCAACAGCAAACCAACTATCTATATTATTGAAGACTGGAGCCGCATTGACATTGAGAATTTCTAGCTGAGCAATTTCAGTGGTAGAAGCTTCGCCATCACTTACCGTAAAGGGTATCGAATATTCCCCAGCCTGGAAGAAATCAGGAGTCCATTCAAACACCCCTGTATTCGGATCAAGGAATGCCCCACCAGGTAGCGAATTACTTTTGAATTGTAAGGGCGAACGGCCGTTCGCCCCTACGGGATCGGGATCGCTTGCCTGTAGCTGGAACCGAATCGCATCACCTTCTACATAGGTTTTCGGTACTATAGGCAATAAATTTGGGGCTTGATTTGCCGGTGCAATAAGAAAATCAGTAGTGGTTGCAACTTGGTTTACACCATCACTAACAATAAAGGTGACATCTTCATAGGTTCCGGCGTTATCAAAACCAGGAATCCAAGAAAATATTCTGGTTTCACTATCAAAACTGGCCCCAGCAGGCAGATTATCGGCCCAATATTCCAGGCGATCGCCATCGGCATCACTAGCACTGATATTCAGTTCGATTAATTCACCTTCATTGCCATTAATATCTTGGGATAAGGGAATGAATACCGGTTCTTGATTACCTCCTGCCACATCAATCGTAAATTCTTGAATTGCGCGACCACCACGACTGTCATAGACATGTAAGGTAATATCAGTTTGCACCGGACTATCGGCAGTGGGATTCCAGGTAATGGTGCCATTATTATTGTCAATGGTCATTTCTTCTGGAGCATCGTAGAGTAGATAACCAATCACGCTACCATCGGGATCTTCGGCCAGAACATCGTAAGAATAGAGTTCGCCTGCTATGGCAGCGGTTACAGGGTTACTAGTAAAGACAGGCGCTTGATTCGTAGTTGGTAAAGTATAAATCGCTGGCTCAAATTCAAACCGTACTGCATCAGGATTATAAATAGTTACGGTCTGGCCTGTAATAGATTCTCCAGGTTCTAAAACACCATCTTCTAGTGATGTACTTAGATCAAGGAAATAGGCTCCCAATTCACTACGATTGACGTAATTGAGAGGTTCAGCGGTATTGTTGTTGTTATCAGATTCTAGTAGAAGGGCGATCGGCAATAGCAAATCATAATCAGCTCTATTTGTCAGAGAAACATCAAAGGAGACAGTTTTGTTAGCGCGATTAGAACGAGTATTAGTAAATTCTAAATCAACAAAAGCTGAGAAATCCGAAACTGCTGTAAAGTCAAATTGATATGCTTCTGTAAGTTCCAGACCTTCAATATTCTCAAGATTAGGAGCAATAGAGAATGTATAGTTATCCGTTTCTAACGCATTGAAGTTGAGAGTCGCTGTATTACTAGTTGCATCATAGGAAATGCTCACAGGAGTCAAACTATTACCGCTACTCTTACTGGTTAAGCTATAGTTATCAGGATTGAGAACTGAATCAGCCTCGGTAGCTTCGCCAACATACATTTCTTGGTCGAAAGTAACGCTTACTGTACCTCTCGGGAGAGCTACAATGCCGTCGGTCGGAGGATTAGTAAAGGCGATTTCTGGAGGAATTAGAGGGGAGAAGACATCAACTTGATTCGATTGGGAAATTAACACTCTACTATCAGAAGTTGTTTGCAAAATATCCCCGCGACTACCTCCTTTAGCAACAGTGACAGAATTTCTAGTGGCTAGATCTACCATGATTAATTCGCCACTATTACTAGAAATAAAGAGCAAATTATCTAATTCTGTATCTTCTTGACCAAAAGCTAGAGAATCTATGGGTAGTTCGAACTCTAATAATGATTGAGGTATGTTATTTAGCCTTTCATTGTCAGGTTTTTCCCTAACGGTTTCTGGATTAGGAACAAAACGAACTACTTCCCCACGATTGGGCCAACGATTAGCCCAGAGATTCCCAAAATTATCAAATTCTAAATTACCGACTCTGAGATTACTAAAGTGAGTAAAGGTTTCCGCGATCGCATCAAAAATCTCAATCCCATTACCCGAAGAAACATAAATTAACCCCGTTTCAGGATCGATCGCCAAAGATTGAGTTATGCCATCACCATATTGGTTAAGAATCTCTCCTGTACTGCTATCGAGCTGAAGTAATGCTCCACCACCTGTGGTTGCCCAAAGAGTATTATTTTCATCAAGTTCTAAGTCAAAGATCGGCACTGGTAATTCAATTAAAGCTCGACCCACATCTCCACCAACACGATCTATTTGATATATAGAACCGCGATTTCTGCCACCACTGATCAGGAACGATTCATCAGGTAATTCAACAATTGCCAGAGCAGAGATATCACCATGACTTTCTGCAATTCCTGTAGCAAAAGCAGAAGCTTTAAAGGGACGTAAAACACTATTAAATTCTGAAGGATTAGTGGTGTTGAGAGTACCAGGAACTCCTGTTACTTCATTAAAAATCGGATTAGTCGGGAGAATAATTTCTGGTTCTGGTGCAGGAGTGGGAGTTGGTTCGCTGGTTTGTCCAACACTAGTGAGACTACCTAAGTTAGTGCTACTCCCATCGTCTGGAGCATTAACCCCCAAGGGAGGCAATTCGGTATTCCCTGCATTGTCAGTTGCTAAAGCAAGAAATTCATAGGTATGTCCCGCTTCTCCCGTGAAAACAGCTTCGGTATCGGTAGTTTGTTGCTGCCAAATCGTAAAGTTGCCACCGTCTTCAGCTACATAAACCGTGACATGTCTGACTCCTGAACCCTTGGTGTCCTCAACTGCATTCCAGCTTACGAGATAATCATTGTCGCTACCATTTAGAGCTTCGACATTAATTGTAGTTACAGGCGCAGCACCATCGATAGTATTAGTGATAGTCGGCGTATCTAAAGTTGGAGCTGTATTGTAGATAATTCTGGCATTGGCACTGATCTGATCTCCCGTAACGAGATCCTCTTTGGGTGCGATCGTATAACCAACAAAACCACTACCAGAACCGATCGCATCATTAGGTGGCAGCAATCCAAAATCAGGATCATCTATCACTTCTCCTGTTTCGGGGTCGATCGCCTGTAACAACCAACTAACAGTAGCAGTAAGATTATCACTATCATCATCATCAGGCAGAACTAATAATCCCGCATTCACCCGCAGAATAAAGCCTTTGGTACCGGTAAAGTCAAAGTCTCCAGCAAATGTCCCGCGACCTTCAGGAATATGAACTCGGATATCTCCTATCTGAAGATCTCCCAAACGGAAGGAACGCGGATCTAAATTCTTATCGAGTTCCGTAACAATATTAATCTCACCAACACTAGCATTGGCATTAGGCGAATTAGCAAATTGAATTGTATAGGGTAAGGCTTCTCCTAGAGGAATCAGACCATTTTCTTCTGTAGTAACGGGTCCTATAATATTACTAAGTTCGTTCACTTCCCCTGAACCTTCTGGGAACTGATTAAAGTTAGGATTAGGAACATTAGTCGCATCAGGTAAATTTAAGAACTCGTCACCAAAGGGAACATAAATATTAAAGGCTTCAAAATGGGTAGGTGCGGTGAAGCCCAAATCATACAGCTCTGGCTCGGGAGGCTCATTTTTCCCAGTTAATGCTTCATCATGGCCATACCATTTTCTTAATTGTTCAAAGAAATATAAGAGATCGCCATCGGTAATAATTTCTTCTCCAGCTGCCCCAACTAAGACGCCACTAGCCAAAGTCGCCATCATACTCGCAACTAAAGGATTTTCCCTTACTGTTGGCGCTTCATCTTCTTGTCTGAGTAATCCCGCAGCTTCTAGTGCAGCGAGATAGGAAGCAACCCAAATATCGGGATCTGCCGCGAGTAAGGCTAAGCTGGAAGTCGCTTCAGGATCATTGAGAATATTTTCTCTTAGGGTTAAAGCCGATTCAGTTTGTTGAGCAATAAATTCGTCCCGAGTCAGGACAGTTGCAGCGGCTTGAATATGGAATTGGAAAGCAATCTTGGCATCATCTTCAGGCTCTAATTTTTCAAACGCATCTGGTTGTAATGCCAGCAAATCATTTAACCCAGGATAAGCTTGGGCATTAAAGGTGAATCCGCTGACCCCAGCAGTTCGAAAGTCATAGATGTAACCAGGAGCAAGAATTTCGCCATCAGTGTTGATATCCGAAACTAAACTTGCCCAAGGTACATCTCCTAGAGAATTATCTGATGTGGCAATGGGGGGCGTACCTCGTAAATTAGAAGTGAATCCCACATAGGGTAATTCTGTTATTCCAGCTTCTTTCGTAACTGGGTCGTCAAAAAGACCAAAGAGAAAACGATTATTTTGTAATTCAGGAACTCCAAATTGGAAGTGAACATAGGGAGTATCGAGATTGGTTAGACTTCGGACAGCAACGCTATAGGTTCCTGTTTCTCCTGCTGTGAGGATTCGAGGACCACCTGAACCGACTGTGATATCCCGTTCGATCGCTCTTTCGACTAAATAGCGGTAGGGCGCGATCGCTTCTTCGCCATCGGGATTAATAACCTTAACGTCATAGAGTCCGTGGGGTGCATCTTCAAAATCAAAAATCGCAATAATATGAGTTCCATCAATGACTTCATAGGATGCGGGAATAAATTCGCCAATTCCAGGACGAACGAACTCCACTAGGGCATCTTCACGGAATCTAGCGCCATAGATATGGGTTGTTACATATTTACTATCGCCACCGCGATCGCTAATAACATCACTAATCCCAAAAGGCAGCGACTGAGCTAAGAGGCTAATATTTTCTTTACCAGGTGAGAAAAAGCCGTTGGCCAAAATATAGTAAGTACCTGGCTCAGTAGTCGGGACAATTAATGATTGATCCGCATTTAATCCACCGTCATAGGCAAAATCATAATCGGCAGTAGTAGGAACCGATCCTTGTTTAATAAATAATTCATTAGCAGCATTATCCTTATCTGAATCTAAGATGACTTGGAGAGTATCCCCAGCATCAACATCGATTTGATAGAGACGAGATTGTCCTGTAACTAAAGTAGTATCTTTCTTAACTCCTAGACGAATTTCTTCTACTTTTATATTGAGAATATCTCCAGAAGCTGTCTGATTATTATCTTCATTCGTTTCATAGATTTGATTATAAATATCAGGACGAACAATGATGCGATAACCTTCCTCACGTGGAAAAGCAGGAGGTAAAATCGCTTCTAGTTGTGGAGTATGGTATTCTCCTGGTGCCAATGGGCCTGTAAGCCGAACTCGACCTAAGAGAGTATCTCCAATATCCCAGCGATCGTCTTTAGATAAATAGACCGCATCACTCCAAGTACCCTCAACAATATTAGGATCTTTCCCATCAATAATTTTATTAGTAGTCTTCCATTGAATAGTGATGTTATCTCCAGAGAAAACCTTATTTGTAGAATTGATATCAGGGAAAGTTATACCCTCAACTTGCAAATCTACTGGTGGTTGAAATTCTACGAATAAAGGAAAAGGTTCATTACTATCAGCATCAGCAGGGTTAGTCCTAGCACGAGAGTTATTAAAATCCAAACCTCCTTCAAAAACCTGATCTTTGCGCCTAGAAGATGCAGGATCTGTAATTACAAAAATGTAAAATGGTTCCGATGGCAATGGTTCCGATAAATCGGTGGGAACATCTATTAAATTTGTGGGAACATCTATGGTTATGTTCTCGATATAACTTTCTCCAGCATTTAAACCACCATCATGGAGTATAGATTTTAAATAAATATCACTTTCTAAATCCAAGAATTGATCTCTACTAAAATAAACTAAATCGCTCCAGCTCTCTTGAGTCGGATTACCAGTTCCTGTATTAGTGACTTTATAAGTTAAATCGAAGGTTTGTCCGACAAAGACTTTTGTTGTGCCCTCAAGAATTTTGACTTCAGTTACCTGTAAATCTGGAGGATTTCGTAGAGTAATTTGTAACCCAGCTTCAGTTATGTTATCCCCTTCATCTTGAAATTCTTCCACACGCGCTAGATTTCTACGGGTAGGGACCCTATAGCCTTTCTCATAATCGATAGCAGAACCATTTATGATCCCAGTAATATTAGAATCGGTAAAGACTAAGATGTAATAATTGCCTTCAATATTTTCTGGAAGTTGAACATTAAGATTAGCATCGTAAGAAGCCCTAATATCTAGTACACCCTGACGTTCATACTCACCAAGTAAAGTATCCTCTAAATCTAAAGAAGGATCTCTTGACAAATAAACCCGATCAAACCATTCCCCAGTCCTCGTTGCTCTGGTGCCATTATTAGTCGTAGTCCAGCTTATGGGAATGATACTCCCTGATTCAGAGGTGGGAATTGTACCTTCCGAATTTGAAGTAATATCGTCAATTCGCAGAGCAGTTACTTCTAAATCTGGTTCCCGATAAACAACCGACAGTTCAGTTTCATCCAAATTATTACTGCGATCTTCAAACCCACGAGAAACAAACTGTTCTCTCGAACCTGTATTATGAATTCTTCCCCTAATATCGGTAGGATTTCCTTGATAATCTACAATAGATGTTCCTGCTGGTTTATTAAGGAGATCGGTCTCAACATAGATATAATATTCTCCTTCAATTCCTTGAGGTAAGGTAAATTCTTGAGTTTGAGTATAAGTACCATTCTCGCCATCATATGTGCCTAGAGGAGTCTCAGGACTGTAAATAACTCTACCTAATTCAGTTGCTCGACTTAGATCTAATATTGGGTCGGGAGATATCCAAACTCCGTCATACCAATATTTAGTACCAGACCACATAGGAGCACCCTGATTGATTACTTTCCATTGCACCTCAATTTTTTCACCAGAGAAACTGGTTTCAGGAACTGTAATCGAATCAACTACGAGATCTGCTGGTGCATTATCAACCATAGTCTTGGCAAACCTTGCATTATTATTTCCAAAAGCTCCTTCCCAAGCAGGTTGAGTACCACTATTAGTGACAACAATTACATATTGACCAACCGCAGCAGGAGATAAATCAAAATCAGCTATCTGCTCATAACTTTCTCCTGGAGCCAAACCTCCTTCATAAGTGAATGAACCTAAATTCCAGATTACGGATGATTTATCAAGACTAGGAGCATCAGTCAGATAGACAAAGTCTCTCCAGCTCTCATCCCTAGTTGCTCCTCCACCATCATTTTTTACTGTCCATTTCACTCTAAAGGGATCTCCTCCTTTAGCTTTGTTGGGAATAGGAAGAATAATATCTTGAACGACCAAATCTGGTGCTGGAGTTGGGAGAATGGTTATGGGTTTTGCCTTATAGTTATTATTTCTTAATTCATTAGAATCATCGAGATTGATATTATCTGTGAAAGTATTTTCCAAAACAACATCATAAGTATCGCTCCAGGGCGTGATGTACCATTCTCCTGTTATTACCTGATCAGGAATGGTCACGCTTACTGTTTCGCGATATTCTCCTTCAGTAGTTATTTCTGATTCAGCGGTGAGTTCTCCTCTATGGGTAATGGTTTTGAGTAAAATGTCTTCCGATCTTTTCTCTATATTTGCTGCGGATGGACGACCTTGATCTCTAGTTAGCCAAATTGTATCCGTCCAACTGTCAACATTAGTTGTTCCCACACCTTTATTCGTGACGGTATAACTCACTTCAATGGTTGAACCTTCAAAAGCCCGCTCTGGGGCAAACACATCACTGGTCACTAGATCGGAAAGGGACGTACTGTCACTTCCAGTACCATTATCGGTAAAATCTACGAAAAACTGTTCGGACTTAGTATTGTTGTTCTCTTTGTCTTTCGGTAATTCGTTAACCTTATTTCCACTATCAGTTTCAACGATTATATGGAAATTACCTTGGAAACGTTGCGGAACTTTAAATTGAGCGGTCCTAGAAGTGTAACTTGCCCCTGCTCCTAAGGCTGAACCATTTTTTAAACTGTCTACAATAATATCGTCAGAACTAATCTGATCATCTAGAGACAAATAAACTGTATCTGTCCAATTGGGAGTGTTTGTGCTAGCGGAGGTGCTTTCATTCGTTACGGTAAATTCTACTGCGATAGTCCCATTTTCATCTACTTTATCTGGTATCGTAATCGATTCAACTTGTAGGTCTGGTCTAGCAGGTAATGTTAGTTCAATTGGTTGTCCATCAATAGTAATGTTGTTTGCAGTGTTAGTACCTTCAAACAAACTTTCCTGAAACAGAATAGAAGCATTGGTCTCAACTACAATTTGATATTCTCCCTGTAGTTCTGGTGGGATAGTAATTTGTTCTTGACGAATATAGGATTTCCCTGCTTCCAATCCTGAATCATAGGTATAGTTTCCCAATCGAATCTTTTCTGGGAGAGTCCCATCCTCGGGAGATTCCGCCTTTTGCAGAGAGATTTGGTCTGTCCAACCACCGATCGCGTTTCCTTGTCCTTTATTCGCAACCTCCCAAGTCAGATCAATTTTCTCTCCAGATTTAATCGCACTAGGTGCGGTAATATCTATAACTTCCAAATCTGGTGGCGGAGTTAATTGGACTTCAAAGATAGCGGAGGTATTACTGTTGTTTTTATCGTAAATAAATTCAAAGGGGCCTCCAGTTTCGGCAATTAGGTAATAATCTCCTTCAATCCCATCTGGCAAAGTGACCGTAGCAGAGCGCTCATAACTACCTTCAAAAGCTAAGGCCCCAGCATGATTAAATGATCCTAATGGAATCCTTTTATCGTCAGAATCACTAACTAAATATAGAGTATCGTTCCAACTGCTAGTATTCGTGAGACCAATTCCATCATCAGGATCATGTTCTGGAATACCATCTTTATCAATACCATTAGTTACTGTCCATGAAACAGATAATGGTTGTCCGCTACTAGCTGTACTGGTAGGTTTAACTTCGGTTATTTGCAAATCTGCATAGGGAATTGGTAGTACATCAAAGAAGGTGATGTTACCCTCCTCATCTTTTGCTTTTTCTTGAATATTGTCGTCTTTTAATCCATTTTCAAAGACCAGATTTTCGCGATCGCTTTCTACGTAGAGACGATAACGACCTTCAAAGGATGCGGGGAAAAGTATTGATTGGGTTTGGGTATAGCTTTCGTCTTTTCCTAATCCACCAGTATGAACAAATTCACCAAGAATCGTCTCTTTATTGTCATCCTCAGAAACAATAAATACGGTATCTGTCCAACTATCTTCTGGTCCTCTGCCTGTTCCTGTATTGGTGACTGTCCAGCTAATTTCTACTCTGGCTGGATCATCTATCGTCACATCTGGCGCAATGACATCTGATACGACTAGATTGTTATAGGTAGGTAATAAAAGATCAATTTTTTTTGTAAAAATATTATTAGTGGGGTCACTATCAATTTGACTAGATTGAGCTTCGATAATTAGATGCCAATCACTTGCTAAGTCAATATCAAAAGTGTCAATAATAAATTGCTGATTAAAATCATAAATGCTATTTTGCGCCAAGATTGTGTTATCCGTCTCGTTAAAGTTCCCTAAAATAATATCGTTATTATCTTTAACATCATCTTGAGAGAGATAGACGGTATTATTCCACCCTTCAACCTCAATTACATCTTCATTGCTAACTTGCCATTGAAGATCAAATTCTTCATTCCAATATATAGTATCTGGTACATTAACTGGTGTTACTTGAATATCAGTTAAACCAATTTTTATCGGAAGAGAATAAACATTATCTGCTTGCTCAGTTTCAACTAATGCATTGTCTAAATCAGTAACAAATAATAGATAATAATCTCCAGTTAAATCATTGGGAATAGTAATATTAGTATCAATAGTATAACTCTCATTACTTGCTAAACTGCTATATCCATATTGGCTAAATAAATTAGAATCATTATTATCTAAGATATTATCTTTTGACAAATAGACATCATCTCGCCAAAAACTAAGCGCGATCGCATCAGCATCTGTATCATTAGAAACTTGCCAAGATACTGGAATTACTTGATTAGATGTTACGGAAACAGGTGCAATTACATTTTCCACTTCTAAGTTAGCAACTTGAATATCTAATGGAGCAGCATAAACATTTGTATTTGTGTTGGCCTCTGGTACCTCATCAAAAAAATCAGTAACAAACAAAAGATATTGAAGTCCTTGCCTTGTCTCAGGAATATTAATTGATAGATTACGACTATAGCTATCATCAGCTAATAAAAAGTTTATGTTGCGAGAGCCTAAAAAATCATCATTATCATCAAAAGTTTGATTGTCCGATAAATAGACGCGATCTTGCCAAGAAACATCATCAGAAAATGCTGCACCATTGCCGCTATTAGCTACTATCCAAGAAACATCAAAAGATTGATTTAAACTTGCGGTAGCAGGAGTAACAACAGATGTAATTGCTAATTCTGCTTGTTTGATAGATATTGGTTTTGCCAGAATATTATCTTCTTCATCAACTTCTCCTTGAATATCATTGCTGTCAGTAATCAATAATATATATTTATTGCCTAATGTCGCTGAATCTGGAATTTGGACTGTTTGTAAGACATCATAATGAGCTTGAGCTGCTAATGGAGTTTGATCTATTATCTGTTGTCGATCAAGATAAATATCGCTATCGTCATAATCTGGATCATCAGACAAATAAATTTCGTCAGTCCAATTAGCCGCAGCTTGATGATCTCCAATATTCTTTACTGTCCAAGATAATGTTATATTTTCATTCAAAGATGCTGCTCCTGGGACAGTCGCATCTGTAAGTTTTAAGTTAGTTGCAGTTAACTTTATTGGTACAGAATAAACATTATCATCCTCATTCGTTTCAGGAAAATTATTTGCTCTGTCTGTCACAAAGAAAAGATAACGCGAGCCAGTACCAATACTTTTAGGAATTGTTATTTCTGTGGCTGCATCATGGCTTTTTCCTGAATTGATTAATGTATTATTTTCGTATTGATAATTACCTAGATAAATATCATCATTAATATCAAATTTGTCATCTTCAGAAATATAGACCCCATCTTCCCAAGTAGCTGAAGCTGTTGCTGTTCCTCTATTAGTAACTGTCCAAGATACTTCTATCGTATCGTTTAAGGTCGCGTCTGTTGGTACATTGGCAGAAGTTATTTCAATATTAGTTGTATCTAAAACCTCAATTGGCAAAGCATAAACATTATCCTCTTCATTAGTTTCTCCCTGATCATTATTTCTGTCAGCAACTACTAATAAATGATAATTACCAATATCAACTTCTGGGATATTAATAAGAGTACTGGAATTTCTATTATGTCCAGGACTTAAATATCGAAATCCTCTGCCATCGTATGAATAATAATCATCTTGCAGAACACTCTTTAAAAAAGTATCTCCATCATCAAATTGGTCATCTTTAGAAAGATAAATATAATCATTCCAGGCAGCATAATTACGGCTATTTATTCTTATATTGTCAGCTAGTGCATTCGCATTGCCTGTATTTTCAACAGTCCAATTAATTTGAATAGATTTACTTCCTTTATTGATTTTCGGTGGAGCAGAAACATTAGATATCTCTAAATTAGGAGCTTTAATCTCAATAGGAACGGCTTTAACATTATTGCTATTATCTGTTTCTGCTTGATAGTCATATCTATCACTAACAATTAAAAGATAGCGATCGCCTGTTTTCGTATTAGGGATCTCATCTACAGTTATATCAGCGGTATAACTAGCTCCAGCGGCTAGTGGAGTAAATGAAGAAGTAGAGACTGAATCAACTAAACTATCACTACTATCAAAATCTTCATCATCAGAAATATAAATATAATCTCCGGAGCTAACAACCGCTGTTTCAGAGCCATTATTTTCAACAGTCCAGGACAGATAGGGTCTACTAAGAACTGTTGCCTCAGATGGTGCTGTGATTGATGTCACGGTGAAATCGACATCTGGAATAGCTAACTCTATCGGAACCGCTTGAATATTATCTGAAAAATCGGTTTCTTGTTGATTGTTTTGTTGATTAGTAACGAATAGTAGGTAGTATTTACCAACAGTTGTTTGAGGAATAACAATGTCACCTGCAAGGCTATAACTATCTGCTGCGGCTAAAGGCGTTTTGTCCGCAGCACTCAAAGATATTAACTGAATATCATTGCTGTCATACTCATCATCACCTGAGAGATAAACATAATCAGGCCAATTACTAGTTGCATTGGTCTCTCCCATATTAGTAACTGTCCAATTTACTTCAACAGTCTCATGTATCTTGGCAGATGGGGGAACAACGGTATCGGATACGGTTAAATTAGGTAAATCAAGTAATTTTAGGGGTACAGCAAGGAGATTATTAGACTCATCAGTTTCAGCTTGTTGATCAAAATAATCTGCTACAAATAATAGATGATAATCACCTGGAGCTTGCTCTGGTAATGTTATGGTTCGGGAACGAGTATAGCTATTTTCTGCTGATAAACCATATCTAATATATTGAGGACTCAAGAAAAGATCATTTTCATCAAGATCTTCATCTTCTGAAAAATAAATCCGATCATACCAATAGTCACGACTAGCGTTCTCTGTCCCGGGATTAGAAACATTCCAAGACACGGTTAACTCACTTCCAATATTTCCTTGAAGTGTTTCATCAGGAGAAGTTATGGATAAATCTACATCTGGATTCTTTATTTCAAGATAAACAGCCTTAACATTATCCTCTTCATTGGCCTCATCATAGGAATTATCGCGATCACTAACAAATAATAAATAGCGGAAACCAGTTTCTATATTAGGCAGACGAACGTTGAGGTTTTTAGTATATTGCTCTCCGACATTTAAAGCCTCAATAAAATGGTTCACTCTATTAACAAATAAAGTATCGTTATCGTCTAGTATTTCATCGTCAGAAACATATATATAATCATATAAAACTTCAAGATCGACAAGATCCTCTGTTCCTGTATTTTCTACTGTCCAGGAAATAGGAAATGACTCATGGATCGTCACCTCATCTGGTGCAATTGCAGTAGTCACAGTTAAGTTGGGAGCAACTATGTCAATTGGGACAGCTAAGATGTTATCTGTTTCGTCGGTTTCTACCTGATTATTATCTTTGTCAGTATAAAATAGTAAATAATAGCGTGTTGATTCCTCTATATTGGGTAAGTCTTCTATATTAGGTAAAGTGATATCGCGATCTATTGTGTAGGTTTCTCGTCCAAGGAAAGGAAACTGAAAACCTTTAAAATTATCACTTATGTGGATATCAGATTCATCATAATTTTCATCTGTCGACAGATAAACCGAATCACGCCAATTGGATGTAGCTAAATTGTCGCTAGCATTTTCCACTGTCCACAATATATTTATCGTATCTTCTGGTTTAGCTTCTTCTGGCGCAGTCGCAGCGCTCACTTTTAAGTTAGGAGCTATTACCTCAATAGGTATTGCTTTAATATTATTGATTTCATCGGCTTCTTCTTGAGTGTTATCATCGTCAGCAACAAATAATAAATAACGAAGACCAGCTTCAGTATCGGGAATTGTTACTGTAGTGTTAAAAGTATAAGCAATAATGTTTATTGATGGATCATTTTCGTGCAACCGTGAAACGAGTAACGTATCATTTTCATCAAGTTCCTCATCATCTGAAATATAAACTCGATCATTCCAATAAGCATCGGTGGGTTCTGAGCCTGAGATTTCGACTCTCCAAGAGACTGGAATGGATTCACCCAAATCTACCGGAGAAGAAGCAGTGATTGTCGTAACTTCCAAATCGAATTCTGGTTCAACTAACTCAATCGGGACAACATGGACATTATCTATTTCCGAATTTTCTACTTGATCATCAAAGTAATCAGTAATAAATAGTAAATAATTAGAACCTAATTCTATACCGTTAAAAAAACTGATAAAGGGAGTTACATCACTGTCTGTCGTATAACTATCCCCTACTCTTAATGAAGTATCATTACTTCGTCTTTGAGATTTTAAGAACTGATCGCCCGAGTCGAAAGTATCGTCATTCGAAAGATAAATGCGATCAACCCAACTAGCACTAGCGGCTTCTGTACCTATGTTGTTAACTGTCCAGGAAACGGGAAAACTTTCTCCAACTGTCGCTGTGATGGGAGCAGTTCCTGTAATTTCTAAATTAGCATCTACAGTACCACTAATTTGAATCTCGACAACATCTATATTGTCTGTCTTATCACTCTCTCCTTGAATATTATAGAAATCTGTAATAAATAGTAGATAATGAGTTCCAAACTCTAGATCGCCAGGAATAACAATATTGCGATCTATTTTGTAACTATCCCCTGCCGCTACTGGCGGTGGGTCAATACCTATTATTTGAGATGCCAAGAAAGTGTCACTGGGATCGAAAGTGGCATCACTAGAGATATAAACTTGATCTAACGAATTTACAGTTGCTGATTCTGTTCCTGTATTATTAACTGTCCAGGAAATAGGAATACTTTCTCCTAATGAGGCTATGGAAGGAGTTGTTCCTTTAATGGTCAAATTGGCATCTACGCTCCCACTAATCTCAATCGGAACAGCTAATACATTATTGTTTTCATCACTTTCTTCGAGGTCGCCATAGCTATCAACAACAAAAAGCAAATAGTAAGAATCTTGGATGCTGTGAGGAATAACAAGATCGAGTTCCAGAGTATATTTTTCCCTTGATGCAAGAAAAATATCTTCATAATCTAATTCTTCTTCTTCAAAATCTGCGAATGTTTCATAATCTAGATAAATATCCTCTTCATAATCGAAAAAAGGATCTGTGGAAAAATAAATCTCATCTTCCCAATAACCAAAAGCAGGAAGATCTCCAATATTTTCCACTGTCCAAGAAACTGAAATCGTTTCATTAACTAAAGCAGACAGAGGTGCAGACGTATCTGTAATGCTTAAATCTGCTGGGTTTCCTAGTGGAGCTCCCAATGATGAAATGTTAAGTTCATATATTCCCAGTTCATCTTCACCTATATCTAAGCCAGATACACTAACAATATAGTTAATGTCTTCGTCAACAATGAAACTCAGTTGTGAGTTATATTCATCTCCAGAGTCATCATCTTCATAAATTAAGTCCCCTGTATCCGCATCGATTATTTCTAAATAAGTATCAAAATCATCGGATGTCAGATCAATAACAATTTCTGCTCCTGTAAGAAGATCAGTTAACTCATAATCAGCGAAATCGTATTCGCCAATTTCTCCTTCTATACTAATAGGACCGTTTGCCAGACTTAATATCTCAGCACGTTCGATCGCGAAAGTTTCACCATTCAGATTTACAACAGCACTATCATCTTCAGCTCTTAATCTTTCTAGTCTACTTCCATCCAATTCTTCGCCCAGAACCAAAGCCGCAAAAATCGCTCCTTCATCTCCAGGTGCGTCTTCTTCATTAAATTGGCTATCAAAATAATGTCCGATTTCTTCGAGCAGTAACGTGACTACTACTTCGGAATTAGCCGCATTTTGTTCGAGAAACTCTTGGGCTAAATAGACAGTATTACTTTCACTAGCAAACCCGCCATTCGCTCCCAACTCACCTTGAGAAATCACCGTAAATTCAATTTCTGCCTCGGCGTTAATGAGACTTGCGATCGCATCTTGAATAGTCTCCGGCGCTAAATCTTGACCAAAAGATTCTCTGAAAATAGCACTTATATTATCAGTACAACTTAATTTCACTAATTCAGAAAATGCTTCTGATAATGCTTGATGAAAGATAATATTCTCTTGATGATCTTTCTGTTCTTCTTCCTCAAATTCCCAATTTATTGTTTCCTGGTGACCAGTCAAAGGATCGATTCCAGTTTCCCAATAATTGAGCGGATAACTAGTACTAGGAGCAAAGGTGGCTGGATTACCAACATTAAAAATATCGTCTGAGGCGAAATTACTATTCTCTAGTTCATCTAGGGAAATAGCATGCATCTCAGTGTCTAGTATTGGGCAAATAGTTCCAATATTGGAGTCGATATGGTTAGTGTCTGATGATATGGCATTAGGATCGACAAAGTGAGAGCGATCGCCTAATAATCCCTCAAAAGAATTGTCTTGTTCGTCAAAGCCAAACCTGGCTGGTGTAGTATTATCCATTTGCGAGATTTCTAACTGCTAATTCGAAAAATAGAATAAAGCTTGATATCAAAAGTGTTTAAAAAAGACACTAAAATATAGTTTATCTTTAAGTTAATGTTAAAAAATAACCAACAAAGACAACTTTACTGAGAGCAAAGAAGTGATTTTCTATTAAAATATTTGTCGTGAAGTAGATTATTAATAATATGCCCTTAAAGCAATAAAAAATCAAAAAAAATAATTTCAGAAAATACAAAGCATAAGTTATAAAAAAAGAAAGGAGAAATCAACAAAAGACAACTTTTCTCCCTTCTGCTCTCAAAGAGAATATTGCGAGCGCATGCCTCTTGGTTACACAATCTCTCTAGTAGATTACGGATCTGTTTGCTTTAGGCAGGAACCGCTTCAGGTTCAGCATGAGATTGCTCCGCAAATTTTTGAGCTGTAATCTTGCTCACCACGTCGGTATAAATTTCTAAATCTTTCTGCCAACTATTAATAGAAGATTCTAATTTTGCTAATCTTTCTCCCGCAGTTTCAGAAGACAAATCACGATCAAAATTACCACTAAACAAAATAATAGGCACTTGCTCCGATTCGGGTAATTTCAATGTTGCTTCATTAATACTGAGATGAAGTTGCTTGTCTTCATAGGTAAACATTAGATTCAGTCCTGCTTTCACTGGCTCTGAACCACAGTTTTGCCATTCTCCTGATTTAATCAAATGGTCGAAGAAATAATTGTTTGCTTCCCCGGTTAGACTATTACAAGTTATATAGCCACGGAAATTTACACCTACGGCTTGATACTCAAGGTTGCGCAGAATTTCTGTATAACGACTGGCTAATCCTGGAGCTTCCGCAATGCTTTTATCTTCTTTATTGTTGAGTGCTTCGACAAACATCAAACGATTAGGTTGTGCTCCGACATAGACTCCATTGCTAAAGACAATTTGCGATCCTCGATTATTAACTACTGGTTGGCCGGATAATTCCCAATCTTCAGGAACAACGCCACTATGTTTTAAAAAACCTGGATTTAATAAACTCGGATCATAATTTTTAGCCGTAACAACAATAGCTAGTTCTTGGATTTCTAAAACTCCATTCATAGTGATAAAATTACCTACTTACTTAATTAGAGATACGTTAAGTAGTCTAACTTGGTGAATTTTAATTTGTCTTCACTAAAATCACTGTTATTTTCACCTGTTCATTATATTTGTTTTCCGTAGATCTTCCTGTGAGAATTTTGGGGTGTGAGTCTCACCAAGTAAAGAGCTACGAGAAGTCATAGTTGAGACAGAATATAAGCCGAAAGCCATCATTGCGGTGATCTTTTTTATGGTAAAAGTCGCAACTATTCTTGATCTATTCTTAGCTTTGGCCTACAACACTTCTCCAGCACGGATAACTGTTTTTACTTAGGAGAAAGTACTTGAATATGAACTTAAGATAAACTTGTTTATATATTTTCATAAAGTTTGCCATAAATTAATTTCCTAATCCATCACCGGCTCAAAGATCTGTTTTATCGCTGCGAAACTGTCTGAATTTTGGGCGTTAATGAACCAACCAACATAATTGGCATCATGGTTGCTTCGGCTAATTGTCCTGTAGGAAGATCGGTGATTTGGAAATCGATGTTTAGTTGTATTTCGGGTTGGAGAAGTAGGTGTGACCAAATATTGGTTGCAGTATTATTTAGGTTGTCGATTTGTTATTTCAGGTGTTGAATTATGGATAGAGAAGAATTGCTCAGAAGGTATGCTACTGGAGAAAGATATTTTAATGGAATCGATCTTAGTGGAATTGATCTTAGCGGGATCGATCTTAGTGGAATCGATTTGAGGTTTGCCAATCTCGAAACTACTAACTTGAGTAGAACTATTTTGAGTGGGTCTTACATGGAACGGACCAATATCAACAACACTATTCTTATCGAGGCCAATCTTCAAGACTCCTTCATTGAGGGAATTTTGAATTCCGATCTTAGAAGAGCCAACTTGGATCGAATTAGAATGTTCAATGGCCCAATTCGGAATTGTAATATGGAAGGTACTAGTTTGAGAAACGCCGACCTTAGTAATGTCGGGATAGAATCCATTAACTTGCGAAACGCCAACTTGACTGGAACTAAAGGTGAGTTCTTTATGAAGGATGTCGATCTCACTGGAGCTATTGGGTTTGACCTCAAAAATGTGGGTGCTGGATACTGGAATTTGACCCTCCTCAATGGTGCTTTTGTCACTGATTGGGACACTGAGTAAATCTAACCAACTATTATCGACAGGATAAAACTCATTTGTATTATTAGCTAAGTAGAGAAGCACTAAGAGCCCCAGTACTATTAAGATACTGTTTTATTTGATTTCTAATGGGTTCAGAAACTTCTGAGAAAAAGTTGTAGTTAACCAATTGCTCTAATTCGTCAACGCTAACTATATACTGTCTCCAATCACCTGGATTAGAAATATTTAAAGTCCTTCCGTCGGGTATGGGTAATGTAAATTGATTATTGTGTAGCACGATCGCAGATCTGTAGGTTGGGTAGAGGAACTAAACCCAACATCATAAAACTTTGAAACAGACTAATATCATAAGAGTTAATCGCTACAAATATTAAACACTCTTGTTAGAACGTGAGTTCGACGAAAATTTGAGAGAAAAGAAAGGCTGACATTGTATACTCATAATAAGCAGAATTAGAGAATCTCAGCTAATTTTATGATGACATCAAGATTAGATATCACAGCAATTTTTTGCGACGTAGATGATTTTT
>NZ_ALVZ01000166.1 GCF_000332055.1 Xenococcus sp. PCC 7305
AACGTCAGTTCGACGAATTTTCCTTTTGATTAAATTTTCCAAGTTGAACAACGAAGTAATAGGCTTTTCCCCAGATCCCCAAATCCCTAAGTCCCTATTCAGAACTAGTAAATTTTGTACTCATCGAACTCACGTTTATCAATCTCATCCCCCAAATAAATCCGAATACTCATTGATGCCAAACTACTTGGAGAATTCGCTCCCGACAAATCTATTCGTTCAATAGCGCTGTAGCCAAATAGCTGAAAGTTTTATGCCATTTGCCAAGTAATCTCTTGACCTGCCCATAGGGGAACCAGCCCAGATTTAATAAAGGGCACCTCATCTGGAATGCGCCAAGTCGTTTTAGTCAAAGTAATTTGTTCCGTATTGCGCGGTAATTGATAAAAATCTGGCCCATAAAAGCTGGCAAAAGCTTCCAGTTTATCCAAAGCCTCAGCCTGTTCAAAAACTTCTGCATATAACTCGATCGCGTGCAGAGCGGAAAAGCAACCGGCGCAACCACAGGAATTTTCTTTGCGATCGCGAGCATGGGGTGCACTATCAGTACCCAGAAAAAACTTAGGATTGCCAGATATAGCTGCTTGCAAAAGCGCTTGGCGATGTTTCTCCCGCTTTAAAATAGGCAAGCAATAAAAGTGGGGACGAATACCTCCTTTGAATAGGCTATTGCGGTTGAATAATAGATGTTGTGGTGTGATCGTTGCGGCAGTTTTGTCACTAGCCAGGACAAACTGCACCGCATCTGAAGTAGTAATATGCTCAAGTACTATACGCAGATTGGGAAATCGCTGTCTTAGAGATACTAAATATTTCTCGATAAATACTTTCTCGCGATCAAACACATCAACATCTTTGTCGGTCACTTCTCCGTGTAGCAATAAAGGCATGTCTACCTGTTGCATCGCTTCAAAAACGCGATCGCATTTACGAATATCAGTTACACCAAAATCTGAATTAGTTGTGGCCCCTGCTGGATAATATTTGACTGCTTTGACAAACTGAGATTCTTTAGCCGCAATGATATCTTCGGGACTTGTTTTGTCAGTGAGATAGAGCGTCATCAGTGGCTCAAACTTTTGTCCAGCAGGGATGGCTGCGATAATGCGATCGCGATAGGCTGCCGCATCAGCTACCGAGCGAACAGGAGGTTTCAAATTCGGCATGATAATGGCACGGGCAAACTGACGCACTGTGTGGGGTAAAACTGCCTTTAGCGCCGCACCGTCGCGCAGATGGAGATGCCAGTCGTCGGGTTGGGTTATGGTGAGCTTTTTCATCTTCTAATTATACAATGGCGATCAGCCGAAGGCGGTTGCTGCGCGATCGCAGATTTTCTGCTGCAAAATTACTAGAAGTATTTATTTTTAGGATATTAGTGACCAACCTTAATCAATCCCAGATGCTCTGAAAAAGGTTCAAAATCTCTATCTACATAGAGAAGAGGTAATTTTTCTTCAATACAAAATGAGGCAATGATTACATCATTGGTTTTGCGAATTGTTATGCCCTTTTGCCTAAGCGCTCTGTAATTATCGGCGCATTTAAAGACCATTTTAGGAGGTAAAAGAATGTACTGATCGAGCAGTGATAACTTTGACTTGACTTGCTTAAATTGCTTTTCGTCCCTAATGCCCTGCAAAATCTCTAAGAATATAAGATCACCCATAGCAAGAGTCCCTTCGCATAAAGCATGATCTAGTAAGTCAGTGTCTGGAGTTATTGCTCCGTTCAAGTAATCAATCCAAACACTTGTGTCGGCTAAGATCACTTGCCGCCTCTCATTTCATCCAGATCCCCTTCCCAATTAACTGAGCCTCGCAAACTACGGATTGACTGTTGTTCTTGTCTTTTGATAAGCAGCTTCAGCCCCTGTTCTACAACATCTTTCTTGGTGTTCAGGCCAGTGGCTTTAAGGGCTTGAGCCATTAAATCATCATCTATAACTATATTAGTACGCATGTTCTACTTGTGTGTATAATACTAACCATCATACACATTATATTAGTTAAGAATAGGAAATCATGCCATAATAATCCGACTGTACTCTTGATTATTTATTGATGGACAATACGCCTGCATCCCAAGAAGAAATAGTTGCTGCGCTGGAGACTCCTGCTGAATTTAACTTTGATATGCCCGACCCTGAAGATGAGGGGATACTTGAAGGGGAATTTCAGGAAAAATTGGACGCGATCTGGCAAATTTGCGATCGCTTTGATCTGCAAACTGATATTTGGCGTGGGCGAATCATGAGGGCAGTCCGCGATCGCGAGAAAATAGGCGGAGAAGGAAGGGGCACTGGTTTTCTCAATTGGCTAAAAAATCGTGAAATCAGTAAATCCCAAGCCTATGCACTGATCCAACTGGCAAATAGCGCTGATATGCTCCTCGCTGAAGGGCAATTGGACCCCGATACCATCAATAACTTTAGTAAACGAGCCTTTGTCGAGACAGCTAAAGCCGAGCCGGAAGTGCAAAAGTTGGTCAGTGAAGCCGCCCAAAACGGCGATCGCATTACCCGCAGAGAAGTAAAACAACTTTCGGACGAATGGACAGCTATGAGCTCCGATTTACTCCCCGCAGAAGCCAAAGAAAAATCAGCAGAAGGTGTCTTACCAGCAAAGCATCTGGCCCCATTGGTCAAAGAGTTGGAGAAATTACCCGATATTCATTTGGCAGAAATTACCAGAGAAGTTGCGGAGAATCCCGATATCGATACGGTCAAACTAATGACCACAGAAGCGAAAAACCTGGCTAAATATTTAGATTCTGCGGCTCAAGTGCAGACTATCAGAGATGGCAGCGTGGATATGGAATTGGCATTAGAAGAAGCTTTAAGACTAGGTTGCGTCAACACAGCAGCAGATTTAGTGAAGCAAGCGACCAACCTAGAGCAAATTGTCGGCAAACTATATACGACTTGGAAAAAAATTAGCAAATCAGCAGACCGCCTTTATGTGGAAACGGGAGCTTCCAATCCCCATCTGCGATCGCTGCTCAACTGTTTAGAAACTTTATCTACTGACACGATTGAAGTTAAATTAGATGAAAGCGGCGAGCAAGTAGTAAGGTTAAAAATCCTTAGCGAAACTAATCAAGTTCCCTAGTTATGAGACAACGGAAAACCTAATGTTACCAACCATTACCTCAGAAACAATTGATCTTCCCCCTGGAACATTATTAAAGTTTCCTGGAAATATGGTGGATTATGAACGACTTTTAGCTCAGTTTGGCGAGCGCTCTATTCCTCGGATTCGTCTTCGAGATCAGCATATTTTACTCATGAGTCCCTTACCAGAACAGGTTAAAGAAATAGATGTTATTGCAGATCTAGTAAAAGCATTATTGCTTTATCAAGGCCAAGATTGGGATAGTTTTCACCCCATAACTTTAAGACGGGGCCAAGAGCCAGGATTAGAACCCGATGTTTGTTTTTATATTGATCATTATCAAGCAATATTAGGTAAACGAAAGTTAGATCTCAGTATCGATCCACCACCAGATTTAGCTATAGAAATAGATGTCACATCTTTTACTCGCATCGAAGATTATATTTGTTTAGCTATTCCTGAAGTTTGGATTTATAAAAAAGGGGAATTAAAGATATTTCAATTTCAAGGTCATACCTATTTAGAAACAGATACCAGTAGGATTTTCCCTGATTTTCCCGTTCAGCAGACCATTCCACAATATGTTAATCGAGCGTGGCAAATAGGTTCTAGTGGAGCTTTAAGAGAATTTAACCAGCTTTTATAGCAAATTGTCCTTCCTCATCCCTCATCCTTCATCCTTCATCCCTCATCCCTCATCCCTCATCCCTCATCCCTCATCCCTCATCCCTCATCCCTTAACTATGCCTCGAATTCCTCGATTAAAATTCGATCGCGGTACTTTGATTCTCCATCCGCCACCCAGGGGAAGATCTTGGCTTGATTTTGCAACCTGGGACGATCGCATTGAGAAGTTTCGTATTCCTGCTATTTACTATCGACCTCTGATTGAAGCTCTACAGGCCGACGAAAAGGATTTTACCGATGAAGCCAAAGAATTTTATGCTCTAAATCTCAAATCCAGTTTTCAGTACGAGCCATTTATCCATCAAAAAGAAGCTTTGCAAGCCTGGAAATTGCAAGAGAGACAGGGAGTTGTGGTCTTGCCCACTGCGGCGGGAAAAACCTATCTTGCCCAATTAGCCATGGAGGCTACACCGCGTACAACCTTAATTGTGGTGCCGACTTTGGATTTGATGCATCAATGGTATGCCCAGATCGAAGCGGCTTTTCCCGATATTGAGGTGGGTTTACTCGGTGGGGGTTCGCGCGATCGCACGCCGATTTTAATTGCCACCTATCACAGTGCAGCGATTAATGCGGAAAACCTGGGGAATAAATATGCTTTGCTAATTTTTGATGAATGCCATCATTTGCCAACGGATTTTTTTAAAGTGATTGCCGAATATGCGATCGCACCCTATCGCTTAGGTTTAACAGCAACACCAGAACGAAGTGATGGCACCCATAAATTTCTCGATACGCTCATTGGCAAAGTAGCCTATCGCAAAACGGCTCAAGAGCTTTCAGGCAATACCCTGGCATCCCATAAAATAGTGCAGCTCAAAGTCAAGTTATCAGAAAAAGAACGGGAGACCTATGATAAAGCGATCGCAACTCGCAATAAATTTCTCCGACAATCCAATATCTCTTTAGGTAGCTTGCAAGGTTGGCAATTATTTGTTCAGGCCAGTGCGCGATCGCAACAAGGCAGAATGGCTATGCTCGCCCATCGCGAAGCTAAAGATATCGCCCTGGGAACTGATGCCAAGATCCGAGTGCTAATTGATTTAATTAGCAAACATTATCCTGAGAGAACTCTGATCTTTACTAATGACAATGCCACCGTTTATCGAGTTTCCCAAGAATTTCTCATTCCGGCCATTACCTATCAAACCCCGGTCAAAGAACGTCACGACATTTTGCAAAGATTTAAAGCCGGGGATTATAAAACCTTAGTGGCATCCCATGTATTGAATGAAGGGGTAGATGTTCCCGATGCCAGGATTGCCATTATTTTATCGGGGACAGGCTCAACCAGAGAATATATTCAACGCTTGGGCAGAGTGTTACGTAAAGGTTCAACCCCTGATAAACAAGCAATTCTTTACGAAGTTGTCACCGAAGATACCAGCGAAGAAAGAACTTCTCAAAGAAGAAGAGGTGAATCGGATGGGAAACAAGATGATGATAAATACCGTCAATTATCTCTAGTTCCTGAAACATATCCCAAGAAACCAAGACCTACGCTTAAAGCAGCCGAAAAATCGCGGGAATGGCATCAGGATGATTGATTGAGTCGTATTATAATTACTGAACCCAATTTCGGAATCGCCTGTGAGTTCGAAAAATCTCTAAGCAAGCAATGTCATCTTTTAATTTTTTTCAGCATTGGTATCCTTTAGTCCCGATAGAAGATATCAATCCCCAAAAACCTCTTCCGGCAACTCTGTTGGGAATCCCCCTCGTAATTTGGAAACCATCATCATCTCAAACCTATCAAGTCTTTTTAGATCGATGTCCCCATCGCCTCGCGCCCCTAAGTGAAGGAAGAATTGATGACAAGACAGATAACTTAATGTGTAGCTATCACGGTTGGCAGTTCGAAACAAAGGGAAATTGCACTCGGATTCCTCAAGCTGACAATCCAGAGCT
Organism: Xenococcus sp. PCC 7305; assembly: GCF_000332055.1. GTDB lineage: Bacteria > Cyanobacteriota > Cyanobacteriia > Cyanobacteriales > Xenococcaceae > Xenococcus. The sequence goes on from NZ_ALVZ01000166.1 coordinate 5,709, forward strand.
TATAGCTAAAAAAAGTCAGAATTTCTGTGCCACTGTTTTTCCTTGCCGGCAGGAAAATGATCTCCTTTGGGTTTGGATGGATGCCTCTTCTCCAGAAATCGCCGCCATCACTGCTTTACCCCTATCACCTCAAATAGATGCTAGTAAAGGTTTTGTTTGGTCATCAATGGTACGGGATTTAGAATATGATTGGCAAACCTTAGTCGAAAATGTGGCAGATCCGAGTCATGTTCCCTTCGCCCATCATGGCATTCAGGGAAATCGCGATCGCGCTCACCCTATTCCTCTAGACATCATACGCTCAGAAATAGATCTTATTGAGGCAAAAGTCGATAAGCCCTTTAAAACTACAATCACCTTTGAACCGCCCTGTCGTTTGGAGTACGCACTTACCTTTGGGGATGAAATAAAAAAAATCGGCCTTATTACCTATTGTATTCCTGTAAGTCCTGGTAAATCGCGCATTGTTGCCCAATTTTCCCGCAATTTTGCGACCAAACTTCATAAATTAACTCCCCGCTGGTGGGATCATATTCAAAATCGCAATCTAATTTTGGATGGAGACATGGTTTTACTTCATCAACAAGAAAGTTTTCTCCAACATACCAACTGGAAGACCGCTTACAAAATGCCTACCAGTGCAGATCGCTTAGTTATTGAGTTCCGTTCCTGGTTTGATCGCTATTGCAATGCTAAGTTGCCTTGGGCTGTTGAGAGCCAGCCAAGACCAACTTTGGATAAACCTCGTGAGATTTTATTAGATCGCTACCATCAACATACGCAACATTGTAGTAGTTGCCGAAATATACTCAGGACAATTCAGCTCTGGCAATGGATACTAGTAATTTATTTTATTGTAGTTACCTCAATTGTGGCTGTGTTACCAGATCATCTAAGAGTCGGTTTAGGCTTATGGTTAATGATTTCTGCATTTCTGGGATTGGGGATTGCTGCTGTGCTCAGGTTCTGGCTGATGCCTAAGTTTTACTTTGTTGATTACCTGCATTCGGAAAGATAAAGGCATGTATATCATTAAAATTAAGGGAAAGGCTATAATATTTCTATATAAATAACTATTTTAATCATGTAATGAAATCTAACTTAAGGCGAAAATCATTTTTAATCATCTTAATTACGGTATTTTTAACTGGTGCGAAAACGGCTACAGCTGGCCCCGCTGAACCCACTGAAACCTTAGTGAATAATTACTGTAAAAATTTTATTGATTTGTCATTACAAAATGTGGCCTTTGCGGGAGTTGTTGCCCCTAGTTTGTGGTGGGCGAAAGAGCAGTTCGATCCTTTTGGTGGCAGGTTAATTGATAATTGGTTAGAAGATAAGGAATCAAAGCAGATTGACTTGATAGTGAATTGGCAGTTATGGACTTTGTTAGATTATTTAGATCGTTATCGTCTTGTTAATCAACTAGGCTCGGTGGCGAGAAAGTATGACTATAAATTACGAATTATTAACCAGCAAAAACAATGTTTGGCTACTTATCAATATCAAGAGCAAGACAATCCCCCTAAATGGGAAATCAACTTAGATAGTCTGGGGCAAGATAGTTTTCAAGTCGAACCGGAAACAGATAACTAATTTTTTTCTATAGATTGCCTCGCGATTTCTGCCAAGGATCAAGAATGTCTTTAACGACAACTTCTTTAAACCATACTTGACCAACAATGGTTAATGGCAAGGCTAAAAATAAGCCGAGAAAGCCAAAGAAAGTAGTAAAAAATATTTGAGATAATAGGGCAATGGCCGGTAATAATGAGACTTGCTTCTCCATGACAAAAGGTGTTAAAAACATGCCTTCAATTTGTTGAATTAAAAGGTAAAGAATTAGAACAGCTAAAGATTTCCATGGTGCATCCAGTAATGCGATCGCCATGGGGGAAAGCACACTTAAAAAAGGCCCTAAGTTGGGAATAAAAGTTAAAATACCAGCGAGAACTGCTTGTGCCAAAGCTAAAGGGATTCCCAAGATAGATAACCCAATAAAGCTTAAAATAGCAATCACGCACATGTTAAACAGAATACCCACCAGCCAACCTTGTAAGGCCGTATCACAAAGCTCAAGAATTTCATCAACTCGGTGACGATAAAAGGCAGGAAATAAACGAATAAATCCTTGGCGATAGGGAGTGGGGTTTCCCAAGATCATAAAGGTAATTACTAGTAATAATAAGGTACTTAGTAATACACCCAAAGAACCATAAAAGAAACTTAAACCACCACCTAATGCATTCTCCAATAATGGCTGTAATTGTTGTGCAAGTTCTTCTCTTGTAGGTAAATAATTAATGATTTCCGGATCAAGACGCACTATAACGAGATCTAGCCAAATATTTAGTTTTTCGACCCCTTGTGGTATTAATTGGGCTAGCTGTTGAAACTGATTGACAAATGATGGGACAATAATCCAGAAGAAGCCAGAAATTACACTTAGTAATAACAAAATCGATAGCAAGACCCCATAAACTCGTTTCACACCTCTGCGACAGAAACTGTTCACAAGAATATTAAGGGAAGTAGCAATGACGACTGCGGTGAATATTAATAATAATAATTGTCTAATTTGCCACAACACATATAGAGCAACAAAAAAGACAATAAAACCAACCCAAGTCCCAAAATTCACTGTCAACAACTCCTCCCACTGATTGATAATTGATCATTAACCTCATAGGGGTTTATCGTCAACAAATGATAAGAACAGCTATTGATTTTGCGCTTTCCAAATCAAAGTTAGCGCCAAAATAATGCTGGGCAAAAGGATAGCTGCGATCGCAATGCTTACTGTTGGGCTGAGCGATAATAACTGGCCGCCATATTTAACCAAAATGGACAAGAAACTCGATAAAACAAATATTTTGACTAAAAAACTAATATTGTCGTTCATTCCGGCTAGTTATATATTTAGGACTATAGAGTTTAATTCTTTTTATGTTCAAGATCAACTAATTCCCAGTCTGGGACGAAAAATTGTTCATTAAAAGGTGTCCGTGTATAGTCCTTGGGCAAACTCTTGCGTTTCGGCAGTTCTATTGGTTCTGGAGTCATGTCAACATAGGGAATCTTGCTCAACAAATGGCTAATACAATTGAGTCGCGCACGCTTCTTATCATCTGCTTCCACAGTAAACCAAGGTGCTTCGGGAATATTGGTATGAGTAAACATTGCATCTTTGGCTTGGGAGTATTCCGCCCAGCGATCGCGCGACTCTAGATCCATGGGGCTTAACTTCCAGCGACGAGCAGGATCGATTGTGCGCGATTGAAAACGCCGTTCTTGTTCCTCATCACTAACAGAAAACCAATATTTCAGCAGAATAATACCCGATCTGACCAACATGCGCTCAAATTCTGGACAAGCTTTCATGAACTCCTTATATTGCCGATCGGTGCAAAAACCCATCACCTTTTCGACTCCAGCGCGGTTATACCAACTGCGATCAAAACAGACAATTTCTCCCGCTGCTGGCAAATGAGCCACATAGCGTTGATAATACCATTCTGTCTTTTCGCGATCGCTCGGGGTACCCAAAGCCACAACTCGGCAACCCCGAGGATTTAATGGTTCCGTGATGCGTTTGATGGTTCCTCCCTTACCTGCTGCGTCCCGACCTTCAAACAAAATGACAATACGAGTCCCAGTATGCTTAACCCAATATTGCATTTTCACCAATTCTAATTGCAGACGGGCTAGCTGTTTTTCATAAACTTTTTTCGGAATTTTCGAGCTACCTTCCGACTCAGATACCCGATAGAACTTCTTACTCTCTAAATTTAAAAACTTAGCTTTTTTAGCTTTTTTCTTTTTTTTAGCTTTTTTCTGATCTTTTAACTTTTTTTTATCCTTCTTTTTAATGTCCAATTCTAAAAGATTATTCTGAGAATTTACTGCTTTGTCATGATTATTGTTCATAAGTTCATTTTTCATTACAAAAAATACATTTTCTCTTGTAGATCTTGCTCAAACTTAGCTCTTGCAGATTGTAAGTAGCAGATAGTAAAAACTAAATTCCTTCTTTGAGCTTTGATGCTCTAATGTTAAACAACAGAAAACCCCTTAATTGGTATTGAAAGCCACCAAAGACAATAAACATATAAATCTTTGTATATCTTAAGAATTGAGAAATATTCTGTGATTTTTTTACGGTAGTAACATAACCAAGAAATGAATCAAGTCAAGTTATGTGAGTTTATTTCTCAGGAATATGCGATCGCAGGAGTCCGAATAATACAGTGTTTTGTTAACTTAAAAGATCACAAGCTGCTACTTCCTTTAAGATACAAGATATTAGCTCAAATACATTCTTTCGATAGACAATACGAGGAAATAGCCGAAAAGAAACCTCGAATATTCAGCGCAAAACTCCCATAGCTCAAATCCCAGAGATTAGATTATAGAAATGCCCAATGAATCAATTTACCTCTCAATATAGAAGCAGTTTAGCTAAACAACTCCTAAGTAGTTTTGGGTTGTCATTAGTCACAGTAGGTTTAGCCACCTTGGGTATCAACTATCTCCTGATTCGCTCCAATCTAGAAAAACAAGTGCAACAGCGCGCTCAATCAATTGTGCATGGTTTAGAATTTGCCACAGAAGGAATGATTGAACTAGGCAATACCGAAGTCTTAAGAAGAATCGTTCAAAATTATGCAACGCTTGAAGCAGTTGAAGAAATAGCTATCATCAACCCCGAAGAATTTACCTTAGCCCATAGTTCGAGCACTCAAAATAATAAAATTTATCGCTCCCCTTATCCTCAACTTCCGGCGGTGATGAGGCAGGCTGCTCACACAGGCATTGAAAAGAATCTTCATGTGGTCAGTCCAGATGGCGAAGAATTTTTACTTTATATTCTGCCTTTCAGCAGTATTTTCTTTGAAACCCCAGGAAAAAGAGGTTTAGCAATTGTTAGTGTTGATCTTCGCGAAATACAGCAAAATGCAATACGCACCTTCTTCAAGTCTACGTTAACTATGGCTGTGGGGACTTGCGTAATTCTTTGTGTCATGGGTTTGTTGATTCATCGCATCATTCTTGCACCATTAAACCGCTTGCATCAATCTCTAGGAGAAAGTAAGAAAACAGGTTTGTTTTCGCTGCCATCAGCCATGCCCAGTAATGAAATCGGTTTTCTCGCAGCTACTTTTGACGAGGTTTTTCGCCAATTAGAAAATCACGAACAATTAGAAAAAGAGATCAAAGAACGTAGACAAGCAGAAATCGCCCTCGGAAAAGCCCTAGATATTCAAAAACAAAGAGAAATAGAATTAGAACAAGCTAAACAAGAACTGGCAATTTCCCATGATAGATTAGCCGATTATAATCAAACTTTAGAGCATAAAGTTCAACAAAGAACAGCAGAGCTTGCCAAAAGTATTAAAGAAGCCAGTAAAGCTCGAAAAGTAGCAGAACAAGCCAACCAAGCTAAGAGTACTTTTTTGGCCAATATGAGTCATGAATTGCGAACTCCGATGAACGCCATCATCGGTTATAGCGAAATGTTGCACGAAGAAGCGGAAGATCTTGGTCAAGAAGATTTCATTCCCGATCTTCAGAAAATTCATAGTGCAGGAAAACATCTTTTGAGTCTGATCAACGATATTCTTGATCTCTCAAAAATTGAAGCTGGTCGAATGGAGCTGTATTTAGAAAGTTTTGAGATCGATACGCTGCTAGAAGATGTTGTGGCTACAGTTCAACCATTGGTCGAAAAAAACCATAATAAATTAAAACTGATTGTTGCTGATGATTTACCGTCAATTTTTGCTGATATGACCAAAGTTCGCCAAAGTTTGTTTAATTTACTAAGTAATGCGAGCAAATTCACCGAGAACGGGACAGTAACCCTAAAGATCAAACGCTACCTTGCCCAAGATGAAGACTGGATTCAGTTTCAAGTACATGATACTGGGATCGGAATGACTAAAAATCAAATGGCCAGATTATTTAAAGCATTTACCCAAGCGGATGCCTCAACAACTCGTAAATATGGTGGCACGGGCTTAGGATTAACAATTACCCAAAGATTTTGTCAAATGATGGGAGGGGATATTTATGTGGAGAGTGAAGTGAATCATGGAACTACCTTTACTATTAAATTACCTGTTCAAGTTCAGAAGGCTACTCCAGTTGAATCGGCCACCGATAGTGAAGAACAAACTATTCCCATGATGACTTACCGCAATACGATCCTAGTCATTGATGATGATCCCACCGTTCATGATTTGATGGCACGATTTTTAACCAAGGAGAAATTCCGCGTAATTACTGCCAGCAGTGGGGAAGAAGGAATTCGCTTGGCTAAAAGTTTAGAGCCAGATGCCATCACCTTGGATGTTATGATGCCTGATTTGGACGGTTGGGCTGTGCTTGCTGCACTCAAAGCGGATGTTCAAACCTCCCATATCCCAGTCATTATGATCACGATGGTCGACAATCAGAATTTGGGTTACGCCTTGGGGGCTGCTGATTATATTATGAAGCCCATTAGCAAAAATAATCTCAAGGAGGTCTTAGGTAAGTACAATTCTCAAGCAGCCTTTAATAAAATTTTGATTGTGGAGGATGATGCCGACACCAGAGAAATATTGCGTCGTCAATTAGAAGATTATAGTGGGATAGTTCTCGAAGCTGAAAATGGTCGCCAGGCACTCGATATTATTGCCCAGGAGACTCCAGAACTAATTATTTCTGATTTGATGATGCCGGAAATGGATGGTTTTGAACTATTTAATCAATTACGGCAAAATCAGAACTGGAGTTCTATTCCAATTATTGTCTTAACATCTAAGGAATTAACCTTAATTGAGCGAGAAAAGTTGCAGGGGAGGGTTAAACAAGTATTTCGCAAGGGAGGTTCTCAGCGCACAATCCTACTTCAGGAACTGCACAAACTGTTATTGAGAGCCATTAAGAGGAAGCTGTCTCGTCACATTGAGAAATCTGTTGAAGAATGATTCAATCTAAAATCTAATCTAATAAAAAATCAGTTATGCCCAAAATATTGCTAGTAGAAGACAATGAAATGAACCGAGACATGCTATCTCGTAGATTGAAAAGAAGGGGTTATGAAGTGGTTATTGCCATTGACGGGGTAACTGGGGTTGCCATGGCCAAATCAGAAGCTCCCGATTTGATTTTAATGGACATGAGTTTACCTGTAATGGATGGCTGGGAAGCAACTAAAACTATTAAAGATGACCCCCAGACTTGTGCGATTCCGACGATCGCGCTGACGGCTCATGCAATGTCCGGCGATCGCGAAAAGTCTTTGGAAGCGGGTTGCGATGATTATGATACAAAGCCGATTGATTTGCCTCGTCTGCTCAAGAAAATTCAGGCTTTTTTGTAGTTTAGGTTTTAGGTTTTAGGTTTTAGGGATAGCCAAAATTAAAATGTCAGTTGATAAAGAATCTAGTTTTGTTGTACTTTCAAATTTGCGCCACGAGTTACGAACGCCAATTAACGTCATTATTGGCTATAGTGAGATGATTTTAGAAGATCTAGAAACAACGAATCACAAGACAAGTCTCCATGAGTTACAACAAATTAGAAATTGCGCAATTAAGCTTATATTCTTAATTAAGAACTTATTAAATGATGAAACTTTGGAGCTTTATCAATTAGATTTGGCAAGACTCTTAACTGAGCAAACTGTTCAGGTTCAACTGCAAACACCGACAAATTTAGTCATTGAATATTGCCAACAAATTTTAAAGCAGGCAGATGACAAATGTTTAATCTCCGACGTCAAAAAAATCAACCGAGCTTCGCACAATCTACTTGCAATGACAGAAGATATGATTGGGATAAGTAATAAGTAATGAGTAATAAGTAATAAGTAAGAGATGAAACCTTATTTCCTCATCCTTTATCCTTCATCTCTCATCCTTCATCCCTCATCCCTCATCCCTTATTTTATTTCCACCCTGCTCGATCCATAATTTGTACGGCTTTAGCATTATTAGCTCCATAGGCAACTACGTTGGTAGTGTCTTCTTTGAACTGGCCAAAACTCGCTACGACAGGATCAATAGGAGTTCCCGGAACCACAGGATATTCATTATTTCCTTGGGCAAAGAAAGTTTGCGCGACAGGAGTTGTTAAAAATTCGACAAATTTAATCGCACCTTCCTTGTTAGGAGCATGTTTTGTTACCCCCACACCACTAATATTGACATGGGTTCCGCGATCGCTCTGGTTGGGGAAAAATACGCCTATTTTGTCGAAAATAGCCTGTTTAGCTGGGTCGCTATCCTTGGCATAGCGAGGTAAATAATAGGTATTTGCGATCGCGATGTCCGATAATCCTGATGCTGCGGCTTCGATCTGCGCTCGATCATTTCCCTGAGGGGAACGAGCAAAGTTTGCGACTAATCCTTTGCACCAACCTTCAGTAGCTTTTTCTCCCAAGACTTCAATCAGCCCAGCAACTAAAGACTGATTATAGATATTTCCGGAAGAGCGAATCGCAATTTTACCTCGCCACTTGGGATTAGTTAAGTCTTCATAGCTAGATAAATTCACCGGATCGACTATGTCTTTGTTATACATAATCACTCGTGCCCGCTTGGTAAAGCCAAACCAAAGGTCTTCTGGGTGACGCAGGTTTGAGGGAATCCTGTCTTTTAAAACCGCAGAAGCTACAGGCGTAAAAATTCCTGCTTGTTCGGCACGCCATAAACGACCAGCATCAACAGTAATTAAAATATCTGCTGGGCTATTGGCTCCCTCACTTTTAATTCGTTCGATCAGCTCGTCACTTTTGCCTTCTATAAGATTAATTTTAATTCCTGTCTGGCTCGTAAAGTCACTATATAGTTGGTCATCTGTATTGTAGTGACGAGAAGAATAGACATTAATTTGTTGATTTTGACTTAGGGCTTTTTTTGCTGTACCTAATTGGCCTAACCCCAATACCGCTGTGGCAGTACCAGTACCCAGAAGAAATCTGCGGGAAAATTTTCTCATGGTAATTTAGTAGTTCTTCTTTCTCTTGTAATTTAGTTGCAAGTTATCATCTTACTATCTTATGCAAATCTTTCTCAATAATTTAGCAAAAACAAATGATAATTATTTTTAATAAGAGAAGGTTTTAGGTATTGGGTGTTAGGTTTTAGGTAAATCCAGAAAAACGATAAATTTAGCCATGAAACGCCTTCTAAAGCCGCACAATGCTTTATCGCCAAAGTATTATCCTATTTTAAAACTAAAACCTACCACCTAAAACCCAACACCAGTCTTGACTAGTGGACGCGGGAGTAAAGAAGACAACCATCAACGAAGAGCAAAAAGCTGATATATCAAGACTTATTACTCATTACTGATTACTTATTACTTCCGCGCAGCGGCACTAGAATATAAATTACCAAGACGCGCTCATAAAGATATTCTCACAGGAGACCGACTTTTTTTGGTTTCATACTCAGCCAGTTGAATCATAGATTTACCAGTCATTTCTTCTGGTTGCGCTATGCCCAAAATATGAAGAATTGTTGGTGCAATATCAGCCAAACGACCATCTTCCCGGAGAGTTGGATTTCCCCCATGACCAGGAATTTTGCGATCTTCCCCTTCGATGAGAATAAAGGGCACAGGATTGGTCGTATGAGCCGTCCAAGGATTACCCTGGGCATCCTTCATATATTCGGCATTGCCATGATCTGCCGTAATTAGCAAAGTTCCTCCAGCTTTTGTCACCGCTTCGGTAACTGTTCCAATACATTGATCTACCGTTTCGATCGCTGTAACTGCGGCTTCAATATTTCCTGTATGGCCAACCATATCAGGATTCGCAAAATTAACAATAATCAAAGAGTAAATTCCTTTCGCGATCGCCCGACAAACCACCTCAGTAACATCAGTTGCCGACATGGCAGGAGCGCGATCATAAGTTGCCACCATAGGGCTTTGAATTAATTCTCGATCTTCGCCCTCAAAGGGAGACTCCAAACCACCATTGAAGAAATAGGTAACATGGGGATATTTTTCGGTCTCAGCCGTTCTAAATTGGCGCAAACCTTCTGCTGCGATCACTTCCCCCAAAATATTGGTCAAATTCTGAGGCTTAAAAACAACTTCTACCTCTAGAGATTGATCATATTGAGTGAAAGTCACGAAATTGAGAGGTTGAATGAATTCTCGCTCAAAACCGCTAAAATCTTCTTGGACAAAAGCATAGGTAAGTTGTCGAGCGCGATCGGGACGGTAATTGAAGAAAATGACCCCATCTTCCGGCTTAATTGCTCCTGGGGCTATTCTCGTGGGAGGAATAAATTCGTCCGTCAGTTCCTCATTGTAAAAGTTCTGCAAGACCTCAGTGGCATAGAGAGGTTGCATAAGGCTATCTTGAGTCATAACATCATAGGCTTGTTTGACTCTTTCCCAACGGCGATCGCGATCCATGGCAAAATAACGACCGCTGATGGTCACAATCCGACCCACACCTATATTATCTACGTATTTTTGAATGGCGTCTAAGGCTTTAATGCCATCAGTTCTTCTAGTATCACGACCATCGGTAATCGCGTGAATACAAACATCCGAGAGCCCATTTATTTTTGCTAAATCCAATAAACCAAACAAATGAGCAATATGGGAATGAACTCCTCCGTCGGAGCATAGACCAATGAGATGTAATTTGCTGCCGGCAGTCCGAACGCGATCGCATATTTCGACTAAAACTTCATTACTAAATAAAGAGCCATCTTCTACCGCATCAGTAATTCGCACTAGTTCTTGGGGTACAATTCTTCCTGCACCTATATTGAGATGTCCTACTTCTGAATTTCCCATCTGACCGTTGGGTAGACCGACATCTTTCCCTGATGTCCGAATCAATGTGTTTGGATAGGCTGTTGTCAAGCTATCAAATATTGGAGTATTTGCTGCAGCTATGGCATTATCTTTTGTTTCGTCTCGATAACCCCAGCCGTCCAGTATTGTTAGCACCACTGGAGATACAGGTGCTTCACCCATAATTATTGCCCTATATTACTAACTGCTACGCACATAAATAATAGCATTGAGATGACATTTGTTTGATCACCGGCAATTCATCTTTCATATTTCCTCAAGATTTCATTACAAACGCTAAATTGGCTATGACATTGCAGCTAACGGGTTAAGACGGGTGACAACTTGTAAGTCTTCTTGGTCTAATTGCTCAGGAATCCCATTACGAATCAATTCCGAAAAATCTTCATTCGGAACCATCATACAGAGAGCATATAGTCTTTGATGACTGGTATTTTTAATATAGTGAATGCCTGCTTTCGGCATTAAAATACTATCTCCAGTTTTTAAGACAGTTTCTTTCCCATCGCAAATTGCTATTCCTTCTCCTTGAATAATGAAAAACATTTCGACAGCAAAATTATGACGATGGGGAGGAGTTGCGCCTCCAGGGTCAAAAATCTCTAGGCAAACTGTCAAGGAGTTTTCTGAATTACTCGAATCAAAAATAATTGCTAATCGATTAGTATCATCAGGACTAATGCGATAGACCTGATAGTCCCTTAGTTTCTTGATTACAGGGATTTTACAATTTTGATAGGTTTCAATTTGCATTGGAAATTTTTGGGAGTAGAAGGGATTAAAATTATTCGGTATTAATTTTTACTTTTATTAAGACGATCTTATCTCTCATGAAAAAGTAGAGTTGCTGATTCTCGGAAATAATCCTGTAAATTGTAATTTTTCTTAAAAATGGGTTAGCCACAAAAGTTGGTAGGTTTATCAACGTCAGTTAGGCGAATTTTCTTTTAGATTAAATTTCCTAAGTTGAACAACGAAGTAATAGGATTTTCCCTAAATCCCCAAATTCCCAAATCCCTAAATCCCCAAGTCCTTATCCAAAACTAGTAAATTTTGTACTCATCGAACTCACGTTTATCAACTAGTCAGGACTGATGTTAGGTTTTAGGTAGTAGGGTTTAGGTTAAAAAAGTCATCAGAAATTACTACAAGTTTGTTTTCGCCATCATCTTTGCTTTATTGCTTTGCTTTGTGCCCACTCCTATCCTGGCTCAGCTCCCCAATAAGGCCCCTGTCGTCCTTGATGGCCAAGTGCTTTTTGAAGTAGGTGATTTTGGTATTTTTTCTGCCAAGGAAAGGGCCAAAAAGATTAATCAAGCGTTAATTGATGCAGTGAGGTCCGAGAAAGAAATTGCCATTGAAGTCGTTGAGCTAGACAATCAAGCAACTATTAAAGATAGTGCCAATGACCAACATTTATTTACTATTACCCAGGCAGATATTATTTCGGCGCCCACTCCCTATGCTCAAGCAATTATGTGGGAGGGACAGCTTAAACAAGCTTTGCAAAAAGCGCAACAAGAACGCAGCAACCTTTACAGGAGTAAGGCTTTATTCACTTCTGTTGGCGTTTTTTTTCTAGCGATCACACTGCACCTGGGCTTACGTTTTCTCCGTCGGTTTAGCTCTTACAAAATAAGTCAACTATTGCGTTCCCAACCAAAATTACAGTTATGGAATAAATTTTTAATCGGATGGGAAAAACTCTCAATCTTAGGATTGCAAAGTCTTATTTGGCTGGCGTGTCTATTTTATATAACAAATCTTTTTCCCCAAACTCGTAGTTGGCTGTATTGGCTTTTATATTGGCTAAATTCTCCTAGTATTAATTTAGGAGATAAGTCCTATTCTCCCTGGGAAATAGTCTTTTTGCTAAGTTTGACGGTAGTTGTTTGGTTTGTCGTCAAATTTTTGACTAATGCCTTTAAATATTATGTTTTAAGACAGATTGGCGCAGAACAAGAAATTCAAGAGATCATTGCCGTTTTTATTCAATATATTGCGACATTTCTGGCCTTGATTATTTTATGGCAAAGTTGGGGTTTGGATCTAGGAGCCTTGGCTATTACAGCAAGTGTTCTGGGGGTTGGGATTGGTTTTGGATTACAAAATATTGCTAACAATTTTATTAGTGGCTTAATTATTATTTTGGAAAGACCCATAAAAATTGGTGATTTGATTAAAGTCGATGAATTTGTGGGAACTATCAAAAATATTGGGTTTCGTAGTACGGAGATTATCACTCAAGACCGTATCGCAATTATTATTCCCAACTCACAATTATTAGATAACAAAGTAATTAATTGGAACCATGGCGATTCGATCTCTCGTTTAAGAATTAGTATTGGCGTTAGTTATAATTCTGATATCAGAAAAGTCAAAACAGCATTACTTTATGCGGCTAAAAATCATTCTGAAGTTTTAAGAACACCTCGACCTCAAGTCTGGTTTCAAGAATTTGCCAATAGTTCTCTTAATTTTGAACTTTTGGTTTGGATTAATGATCCGCAAAAACAATTTAGGATTAAAAGCGATCTTAATTATTTAATTGCTGCTAGTTTGCGTCAATACAACATTGAAATTCCCTTTCCTCAAAGAGATATTAATTTTAGTTCTCCCAAACTCGAACAGTTGCTCATAGCTTGGCTAGGTTATCAGGGAATTAATGCTTCAATACCTGATAATAACTATGCTACAAATTCAAAAGTACCTAAAGTAAAAACAGGCAAGTCTGAAGATTTTTTTGTGAATATTGAGGATAAATTAACAGCAGAAGACCTCGAAGAATTGGTTGCTCAAATGCGTTCGACTGATGGGCTAAATATTCGCGATCGCGACTACTATCTAAATTTTTATTCAGCCTGTTTTATCGGTTCAGAAGCCGTAGATTGGCTAGTCCACAAACATCACTACAATCGAGATGAGGCGGTAGAAATAGGCCAAATTATGCTGGAAAAGGGAATTATTCATCATGTCACGGATGAACATTCTTTTAAAGATGCCTACTTGTTCTATCGATTTTATCTTGATGAATGAAGTGAAGGCAGAGGGCAGAGGGCAGAGGGCAGAAGGTAGCCCTAAAGGATTAGCTGCGCGTCATGGCAGATGGAAAAGGGCACGAAGTGAAGTTGGTACCCTTTTTCTTTGTGACTTGAATGCTAAGAATCTAAATCTAAGACCTGGACTCCATTATTTTTAATTTCCCAAAACATTTCACCCATTTGCTTCCAAAATAGAGAGCCAGTACCAATGGTTAGGATTAAGGCAAAGCCAAAAGAGGGAATCGCACCAAACCCAAACAGTAACAGTCCTCCACCCAAAAAAATCCAGGTGCCGAGACAAACTCCCTGAAAGGCAATAATTAAGTTTGAGTCCTTCAACTGAAAAGCGTCTGGCGCTTGGGGATCTCGTCGCCATTTATCGCTTTGTTGAGTGATTATTGTTTGAAACATCGTACCGAAGAGGATGCCAATTGCTATGCCTAAAATCGGGACCAAGAATGGAGGTTGAGGAACGTAGTAATACATGAAGGTTTAAAATAGCTGACTTGCAGCGATGATCTTTAATTTCTTTTTCAGAATACTACAGTTGCAAAACCTCATAACATCAGAGTTGCTAAATATAGGCCGAAATATCCTCCTGGCACTCATCTGCTAAATAAGATAAAGCACGGAATCGCAAGCCTACAACCTCTTCATAAAGAGGATTGAGCTTACATAAGGGGGGAATATGAGCAAGATTGCGACCAAAAAGATTAATATCCCTTTCTAAAGGACATTGGGGAGGAATCATGCGGCAGATAAAATGAGCTACACGGGGATCGTGAATGTCCATTTTATTAAGCCAGTTTTTAATCGGATGTAGAAGATCAGGATGGGGATGGTATTGGGTCTGGGCCCCCTCAACGACGTCAGTTTGCTCTTCTAATTTGCATAGACTATGTTCTAGATATTCAAGAGCTGTGACTTCAATTTCTAGAGCAGCACAATATTTGTGTAACAGTTCATATTCTGGCGGGGAATAAACTCCATCTGCGATCGCAACCAGAACTGCTGTTCTTAAAAAATTTTCTCCTGTATTCGGATCGCTACCCAGAGCTGTAGCTAGTTCTGCTGGAGAAATTGTTTCTAAAGGTAAATCGTGATCTAGATTGGCTAAATCTGTAGCTAATTGATTAATAACTTCTTTTTCTTCTGGATCGTAATGTCCATCGGCCCAAGCCACGGTATATAGACCTCGTAGCCAAGCAATTATCTGATCGTCTGTATAAGATGATGACATATTTCACTATCTAATATCTCAAGGATCAATCCTAAAATAGTGCCGACAACCCAAAAATACACTAGATAAAAGCATAACTTGAGGGCTGTACGACGACCTATTTAAAGTATGAATAGCAGTATATTATGTATAATTGCCATTCCTGCGCCTTTGCTGTTCTATTAGTAGGCTAGACCCATACTACGGGTAGTCTCTGCTCCTAGATAAACGCGGACGCTTAAGAAATCGGTAGGACAAGCAGTTTCACACCGTTTGCAACCGATGCAATCTTCTGTACGAGGAGAGGAGGCAATCTGGCCAGCTTTACAGCCATCCCAGGGTACCATCTCTAAAACGTCCAGAGGACAGGCACGCACACATTGGGTACAACCAATGCAAGTATCGTAGATTTTGACCTTATGAGACATTGAGTATCCGCTCCTTAGCGAGTGTTCTCCAAAGTAATCGGGATTTAACGGCTAGTTTACCTTATGGCGATCTTCATCTTACGCAAAAGGCGACATAACTTTAAATTCCGTAACAAGATATTTTTAATTAGGTTATATCCAGAGTTTTACTCGGTAGAATAAATATAAGATGATTAAGAAGTTAATTAGAGAGTAGAAGTCAATATTCGCTAGATTTCTAAATTTTGTGACCAATAGCTGCATGTTTTTTGAAAATCGTCTGTAGATAAAACCAACACACAATAGCTTTATCAAACAGACAAAAAAATGACTAGATTTGCTTATCAATTCGACTATGACCTTGGTACCCTGGATCACCAACCAGTTTATCGAAGTCAAACTCTCATAAATGACCAATACGAAAATGATATCTACGAATTTGATATCCACGACACAAAAGATCTTCATTTATCCCTCAACAATATCTCCCATGGAGATGATGCAGATCTTTATCTGTACCACGATAGTAACTACAATGGAGTTCTAGATGATAGCGATATTCAGGTCGCTTACTCAATAAACGGTGGCAATAGTGATGATATTATCGACTACCAAGCAGGCGCAGGAACATATTTTGCTCGTGTAGGATATTACAGTGACGGAGGAGATCATCAGATTGACTACGATCTTGATTTAGTTGCTAACTCTACTTCCCACACTATTAGGGTCGAAGCCGAAGATTACAATAGCTATTACGATACAACTCATGGCAATGAAGGCGGTGTTTACCGCCATGATGATGTAGATATCGAACATTCTAATGATTACGATGGTGGTTATTCCGTCGGTTGGACGCAACATGGTGAATTTCTCACCTACGATGTTCATGTTCCCCACGAAGGTTATTACCAGGTAGTAGGTCGTGTGGCCTCAGATCTTAATCGGGCCCATAGTCTAGGAGTTTCCGCCAATAATGGACATTCGACAGAAATAAACTTTGGGGATACTGGTGGTTGGTACTCTTGGCAAAATGCAAATGGTGGGGATATCTATCTCAATGCAGGTCATAATACATTGACTTTAGATGTAAATAGTTCTGGCTTTAATGTTAATTATGTTGAGTTGGTATCTTAATCAACAAGTAGCTGTGATATTAGCCGTAATATTAAAGTCGAAGCCAAAGACAGGTCGATTCTTGCTGTAGGATAACTATCAAGTAACCTCAGTGCTTGGATATATATCAATAGTTCACCATGACAGCTTCGGCAACTTCCCAAACTCGACAGCAACTTAGCCAGATATATCAAAACCTATCGGAGTCGCGACGACAAATTGTTAGACTATTTTCTGTTGCCTATGAACCCGTTAGTAGAAGCTTGTTCTTGAAATGTTTAAACGCTTTAGATGTTAGGCAAGATAATGGTAATATTTTCAACGCTCAAGCTTTAAGAGCCCAGATAGAATATCTTATCGCACAGGATTTACTAGTTCAAGAACGAGGGAAATCTCCTCAGTGTAATATTCTCATCGCAGAAATTGCCACTCGTGATGCAATTCAAGCTAAAGTTTGGGAACAGATGGTCAAGGTGATAACAACCCATATCCCGATCGCCACTTATTACTACAGCAAAGACTCCAGAAAATTTAACAGCAAAGAACAACTATTACGAGAAATACGAATTGGCATTTATCGGCGAGATCTCAAATTTATCAACATACAATTGGAATGCTATCAGCAATATGGTTATGGTGTTGACCCAATTAAATTCGATGAAATTCTGATCTTACTATTAAATAATCCCTTCGACCCCTATTGGTTCAATCAACTACCCCAAGAGTTATACGAATTGGGATTGGGTACGATTTTGCTAAATTCAGTATGTGATTTGACTGATGCCGAAGAGCCGTTTAGCTTCCTCAAAGCAGAAGCCGCTAAGGCAAAGGGGCGCTGCTCAGATAATTTGCGGTTACTCCTGACCGAGCAGTTTATTCTCCGAGATGATCTCGAATCAGCAAAATCTTGTCTGGCCAAGATGAATGCTAAATCCCAAGCATCAGCCGATGTTTTTTGGGGTTGGTTAGCCTTTTTGGATGGAGATTATCCCCAGGCGATCGCACTTTATAGCTCGTCCTTAAAATCCCTGAAAAAAGCCGTAGGCAAACGCCGTAATGTTTTTTTTGAGAGTATTGCTGGGATCTTTTTTGTTTTAGCATTGTTCCATGAAGGTTCCCCCGCCAACCTAAAAGAAGCCAGTGGTTACGCTGATATCATGGCAAGATCCAACAGTTGGCTCAGCTATCTATATACTTGGCTGCAAAAGATCCTGCTCATTCAACAGGGAGACATGAGCCAAAAGGACTGGATAAATAATGGTTATATTGCCTCCTATCAAGAACATCACAGTCTCCAAACTTTCTTTGCTGCTCTCTGCCTGTATTGGGTAGATCAAGCACAAGCAAGAAAACGAACACCTCGATTGTTAAAATCCCTTTGCGATCAAGCAGAAGCAACTGGTTACTACTGGTTATCCGCAGAGTCAGCAGAACTCTTGGCTCGTCTCAAAACTAAGGGAAATCAAGTCGAAGCAATCTTTAGCAAAACAGATGAAGTGCCACCCTTGGTCGAGTTGATCAAACCCCAACAACCTTGGGAACTATCCCTAAAAGCCCTGGCAAATTTACAGAAAAAAACCCCCGTAGCCCAGGATCTTGGTCAAAAACGTTTGGTTTGGTTACTTAGCTTCTATGATCCTAATTTTATGCTGCAACCTCGCGAACAGAAAATTACCGCGAAAGGAGGTTGGAGCAAAGGCCGCCCCATAGCGATGAAACGGTTATATAATGATCCCGGTAAGTTGGATTATCTGACGACACAAGATTTAAAGATCTGTAGTCATATTGAAACTAATTACTACGGCTATTACGAGAAGGTTGATTATACTTTCGAGGAACATGCAATGTTGGCCTTAGTTGGTCATCCCTTGGTATTTTGGGCAGATTCTCCGACAACTCGGGTTGATATTGTCTCGGGAGAACCCGAATTAATTGTCAAAAAAGTTAATGATGAACGCTTAACTCTAGAATTTTCTCCCAGAATCAAAGGGGACAAGGATATTATCATTGTCAAAGAAACCCCGACCAGATTAAAAGTCATTGAGATTACTGGCGAACATCAACGCATTGCCACAATTCTGGGGAAGAAAAATCTTTTAGAAGTTCCTGCTCTAGCTTCTGAGCAGGTATTAGCAGCCATTAGTGGAGTTTCCCCGATTGTCACTGTTCATTCTGATATTGGTGGAGGGGTAGCCAGTGCCACTGAAGTGACGGCGAATGCCCAACCCCATTTGCATCTGCTACCCGCAGGGGAGGGTTTAAAAGCCGCTTTACTCTGTCGTCCTTTTGGGGATGTGGGTTCCTATTACCGACCGGGAAAAGGTGGTTCTACGGTAATTGCCGAGATTGAAGGCGAACGTTTGCAAACTACTCGCCAAATGGAGGAGGAAAAGAAACTTGCTAATCATGTGATGAATTCTTGTCGAGTGCTTACTCGTTATGAGCCTGAAGGTGGAGAATGGTTGATTGAGGAGCCAGAAGACTGTTTATCTTTGTTACTAGAACTGCAAGCGCTAGAAGATCAGGTAATTGTGGAATGGCCTGAAGGAGAAAAACTAAGGGTAACTCATCAAGCCGGGATGAGTGATTTTCAGATGCAGATCAGAAGGCAGAATGATTGGTTTGCAGCTACTGGAGAATTGAAACTAGACAATGATTTAGTTTTAGACATGGAGAATTTGCTGAGTTTGCTCGAAAAAACTCCTAGTCGTTTTATTGAGATTAAACAAGGTCAATTTATTGCTCTGACTGAGAAGTTTCGTGCTCGTTTGGATGAGTTGAGAAGCTACGGCAGCAAGCAGGGACAAGGTTTGCAGTTTCACCCTCTGACCTCTTTGGTACTGGAAGATGCGATCGCGGATGTCGCTAATCTCAAAGCAGATAAACATTGGAAACAGCAGGTCAAGAAGATCAAGGAAATGAAGGAGCTCAAACCCCAACTGCCTTCTACTCTACAAGCGGAATTAAGAGATTATCAGCAAGAGGGTTTTGAATGGCTATCGCGTTTGGCTCATTGGGGTGTCGGTGCTTGTTTGGCCGATCAAATGGGACTGGGCAAAACTTTGCAGGCTCTGGCCCTGATTCTTAACCATGCGCCTGAGGGGGCAACTTTGATTATTGCGCCTACTTCGGTTTGTATGAATTGGATTGCCGAAGCAGAGAAATTTGCACCGACCTTAAATTCTGTGCAGTTTGGTAGTGGAGACCGCCAGAAGACTTTAGATAACCTCCAACCTTTTGATCTTTTTGTGTGCAGCTATGGTTTATTGCAACAAGAAGAAGTGGCCGACATGTTAGCCAAAGTGTCATGGCAAAATATTGTCCTCGATGAAGCCCAGGCAATTAAAAACATGGCAACCAAGCGCTCTAAAGCCGCCATGAAGCTTCAAGGCAAGTTTAAATTAATTACTACAGGAACTCCAATTGAGAATCATTTAGGGGAATTATGGAATCTGTTTCGTTTTATTAATCCAGGATTGCTGGGCTCTTGGGAACAGTTTAACCAACGCTTTGCGATTCCCATCGAAAGAAGTCAGGATAAACAAACCAAGAAGCAGCTGAAAAAACTCATTCAGCCTTTCTTGTTGCGTCGCACGAAAACCCAGGTATTAGAGGAATTGCCTTCGCGGACTGAAATTACCCTCCATGTCGATATGTCTTCTGAAGAAATGGCATTCTATGAAGCTTTAAGGCAAAAAGCGATCGCCAGACTCTCGGACACCGAAGCAACGGCGGGAGCCAAACATCTGCAAGTATTGGCCGAAATTATGAAATTGCGTCGTGCTTGTTGTAATACTAGCTTGGTAATGTCGGATAGTAATTTACCCAGTGCTAAATTAGAAGTATTTGGCGAAGTATTAGAAGAGTTATTAGATAATCGGCATAAGGCTTTAGTATTCAGTCAATTTGTCGATCATTTGCATATTATTCGCGATTATCTAGATGAAAAGAATATATCCTATCAATATCTTGATGGGAGTACGCCTGCTAAAAAAAGAAAAATCGGTGTTGATAAATTTCAAGGTGGAGAGGGGGATGTTTTCTTAATTTCTCTCAAAGCTGGTGGGACAGGGTTGAATCTCACTGCTGCGGATTATGTGATTCATATGGACCCCTGGTGGAATCCTGCGGTTGAGGATCAGGCTTCGGATCGAGCGCATCGCATTGGGCAAAAACGGCCTGTTACGATTTATCGGTTGGTGACGAGGGGTACGATTGAGGAGAAGATTGTGGAGTTACATCAGCATAAAAGGGATTTAGCTGATAGTTTGCTTGAGGGTACGGAAATGAGTGGCAAGATGTCAACGGATGAATTATTGCGCTTGATGACTCAGTAGTATCGACTGGCAATCGCTGAAAGTTAGTGCAGACTCTTTATGATCGCTCAAATAGGATAATCAATTGAGCTATCCTTAAAGATGAGATAGATAGACAATTTTGCGATGAGTATTGTTATTTCAGATGAAATTTTGCAGGCGTCTCAGCTTACTCCAAGCGAGTTTCGCCAGGAAATTGCGTTACACCTTTTTGAACAAGGTAATTTAACTTTAGGATATGCCAGCCAACTGGCGCAGATGGAATCCCAAGAATTTCGCCAACTTCTAAAGCAGCGCCAAATTCCTCTCTATTCCTATGATGTTGAGGATTTGGAACTAGACTTGAAAAACTTGCGGGAGCTAGGGCGAATTTGATTGTTATCAGCGATACATCGGTAATCACAAATTTGGCGGCAATTCAAAAGTTACATACAACTTTTGAAGCAACTCCACAATCAAGTTATTATTCCTGAAGCAGTGTATCGTGAACTTACAGATATAGATCCTCCCGCCCCTGGAACGCTTGAAGTTCAATCTTTAAGCTGGCTGGAAGTTAGGCAAGTTAATGATTTTAGTACAGTTAAACAGCTTCAAAATAACGCGAGATTAGACCCAGGTGAATCTGAAGCGGTCGCTATTGCCTGGGAACTCGATGCTGATTTACTGTTAATTGATGAGCGTCGTGGTCGAGCAGAAGCTAATCGGCTTGGGTTGAGAATTACTGGATTGCTAGGAATTTTGATTGAAGCAAAACAGCAAAATCTAATCATTGCTGTTAAGCCGTTGCTAGATACCTTGATTAAAACGTCAGAGTTTAGAGTATCTATAGCACTATACAAACGTATTCTAAAAATAGTCAAAGAAGATTGATACATTTCTGCGATCGCTTTTTGTGTTGACTTTATTTCAGTCGGATGGCTGAGATGGTTCGACAGGAAATTACCGCTGATCAGTGTAGTATGGTGTTTATATAACCCGTAAAAAATTTATGACTGAGTTATTAGAACAAGCATTCAAAGAAGTATTACCTCAAAGAGTAAAAGAAACTGCTAAGAAAAATTATAAAATTTGGAAAGCAGACTGAACCGAATAAAGCTAATTCCTGAACCTTCCAGCGTTGGCAAAATTCATTAATTCGAGCACTGGGAATTTCGATATTTTTAACCAACATTTTTTTTGTTATCGCTATTTATTTTCATCGTCTTCTTTTCTCTTTCAACTTAGGTATACTTTTATTCGAGGTCCTGGATCATTTGTCGTAAAGTTTTAATTAATAGAGGAATACTATGCTGACAAATCTTGTAGAGTTGTAGAGTTGTTCAGGATCAACTTGAAAATAACCATGCGCCAAAACATCTCGTAATCCAATTGCTCCACGCCATTCTATTTGAGGATATTGAGCAAACAACTTGCCTTCAGTCATTCGATCTATTTTCTTAAACTCCTCCCCAACTGCAATCAATACCATGCAAATACTATCCATATGCTCAAGCCCTGACTCACTAGCGACAAAATCACTGGGCGCTTTAATAGAGGCAAACCGGGCAGGAATTCGTTCTAATGCAGACAAAACCAATTGTAACCTTTCCAATAATTGGTAATTTTCAGACATAAATGATCTCGTGTTCGAGTCGGGCCTTGAATTTAGGATTTAGATAGGGATGAAGGCGAATCACATCTACTGACCGATTCAGCCAAGTTTCCAAGTCTTGTTTCATGATGGAAGTCATAAATAAATCGGGATCGGTTGTTGCAAAAACGATATCAACATCACTGTCAGGTCGAGCTTCACCACGAGCATAAGAACCAAAGTACCCCAAGGCAGTCAAATGGAACTTTGCTCCGCATTTTTCCTTGAATTCTGTAAGAAGCTTCCTCAATTGCTCCTGCGACATAACTTTTTGAGAGTGTGTTGCTTGGTGCGGGATTTCCTGATTTGTCATAGAGAACACCTTCATGAGCACAATCGTATCATAGCCAAAAACCTTACACTCAATTCCAGATTCAGCCTTTTGACTTTAAGTTGGTAGAATCGAACGAGATGCCAACTCAACGGCAACTTATGCTAAAAACCATCGAAAGCATTTATAAAGATGGACGAATTCAGCTAACCGAGCTACCACAGGATGTTACAGTACGTCGGACTCAATTACTGAAAAGGAGATTCTGATGGAGAGTGAGATTAAGAAGAGGTTGACATTTATCCGTAATTTGCAGTAGTTTTCCCCTATGAGAAATATTATACTGCACACGCAATACAATTATTATTTTAGACCTTCGAAATGATTTATTATGTAAAGCTGTCAGAATGTAATCCTGATGAGCTCATTACGATTTTAAATTCTAAAGATGTTCGAAAACATTTAATGCCACATGACTTATATAATCACGATTCACTTGCCAACTGGATCAAACAAAAAGACTTAGAGGAATGAAGCCTCCACCACCTGCTAAAGCGAGGAGGTGGTATCCTGCTCTACAATGGCTATGGATTGAGGCCATAACATTGAAAGCGTTCCCCGACTTCTGGGTGACAAGCAGGAACTTTTGCCTTGCTTGTCCTGCGAGCCATTTCTGCTCGTCAGTTTGCGGTGCGACTCTGCGGAGTTGTAATCCGCCAAGGGACGCGTACCAAGAGAATAGATAAATCTTGCGCCTATGTTGTAACTAGCTGATAAGTCGCAATTGTATTGCTTTCCGTTAGAAAAGATAGCCAATTCGTAGTTATTTCTATCGCGCTTAAGCTTACCACTGCCATCAAAAGCATAACTAGAAGTGCCGCGAGGATTGACAAAAACAAGTTTCCCTCCCAACTCCAACCATTTCATTTCAGTTAAGTTGACTATTCGACGATGCAGCCAGTTATGAAAGCGTTGTTTGAGTGTAGAGCGCCTTTTACCTCCCTTTGGTCGCCAGCCTTTTAGGTGCTCGAATACTATATATTTGACTTTAAATTGCTTGGCTATTTTGACCAAACGAGTTGATGCTTTTTGTCCTATCTCGCGGTTGATATTGTTAGCTTTACGATACAAGTTACGACAAAAACCCTTTTGCAGTTTACCTGTGCGACTAGCTTTGGCACTTATGCGCTTCAGTCTTTTGTCTCTGCGGTCTATGTCTCTGCCATGGTGAATGAATTCACGATGGCTTACAGTACCGTCATAGTTAATTACTGAAACTGTAGCAGTTGTATTGATACCTAGGTCTACGGCTAAAACAGATTGAGCTTCAGGTAATTTTGCTCGTTTGTATTGAAAAGGAACAGATAAATGACATCCTTTTTTCTTGGTCACTAAATATGGCGATTTGCGTTTATTGGCTAAATCTAGATGTCTTTGCCTATGACCTGTCAAACCCACAGTTATCCAAATCCAATCAGTTCCTGTAAATACTTTGATTCCCGCACTGCATAAATCATCTGAGAACTTAATACACTGACCTTTGTACAGAGGGGGATAAGCTCCACACTCAGCATTTAGCCTTGGCGGTCGTGCGTTTTTTCTGTTCCTAATTCCCGATTGCCACATTCTGTATCTAGTCAAAAAACTAGATACTTGACCAACTGCAAACTGAATAGCTCCACGTCGGTAATAGCTAGGAAATTTATGAAATCGAGAATTAAAATATTGATATTTTGGGTTAGGATTTTTGGCTGTTCGATGTATTAGTTTTTCTATAGCTGAAATTTGAGCTTTGGCATCTAGCTGACCAATATTAGACCAATGAGTATGAATTACTCCAACTAAACACCGAACTAAACATCGAAATTCACCAACAGTTTTTTCTAGCAACTCTTTTTCTCTAGAGGTTGCTACGATAGACCATTTTTCGCTACGGATGTTTTGTTGTACCATTAAGGGAAATTATATCATAGTATTTGAGATTTATGGCAAAGCTAAAGCCCCATATACATAGCTTTGGATTTAACTTGGTTCACATAGTCTTTGTCACTAAATATCGTCATCCTGTAATTGATGAAGCTATTGAAAAACGTCTCAAAGAGTTGATCGAAAAATTATGCAAGACTCAAGATTGTGAGTTAATTGAATGTAAAGCTGATCTGGGGACTAGAGATCATATCCACTTACTCATAGATGTTGCTCCTAAAATTTCTCTTTCCAAACTTTGCAATATCCTTAAAACTATTACCAGTCGCGAAATTAGAAAAGAGTTTACCGACTTTTTAAAGCCCTACTATTGGAAACCAATCTTCTGGAAACGCGGTTTTGGCTATACATCTGCTGGTGGCGCGCCTTTAGCTGTACTTAAGCAATATATAGAAGAACAAGGCTACGAAAGTTAAATCACTAGCTTCGCTTGCGCCCTAGCCACCACTTGCTGTCGCGAAGATGGTGGAATGCTGGCTGATTATCCGTTCAACAATAATTTTTGACGATGTACAGTTAATAACTCAAATTCCTGATTAGCAACTTTTTCCAACATATAAATTACATTATCTGGAGCTAACTTAGTTCCATCATTGCGACAACTGCCCAAGAAACGTAAGACTACAGAATTATTGGGCATACAAGTTTGCAGCTCCAATTCAAACAAGCGATCGCACAGATTTACTTGCTGCTTCTTCCCCGACTTTGTCGTCTTTTCCCACAAAATTTCCGAAGTATTTTTAATCTCTTGTAACCAAGCTTCCCAAACTTCCCTACCCTGATCTTCTGAGCTTTTTACCGTGATCAGATATTCTGCTTGTTCCAAAATCTGAGTAGCCGCCGGAGATTTCACCGCCACCTCCGCAACTTGATAAATGGGAATCTCCGATGGTAACTGGGCAGTCAATTTTCTCTTAAAATCCTCGATATCAACATTTTTGGTGAGTTCAAAATCAACAATTTCACCACTACTTGTGATACCCAAAGACAAAGCATTCGCGATCGCAATTCTGGGGCCTGGATGAAATCCTCCCGTAAAAGAAATTGGCAAGGAAGCCCGACGGATAGCGCGATCGAATAACCGAACCAAATCCAAATGACTCAATAATCGCATCTCGCCATGCTTGCCAAACCAAGCGCGTATTTTTTGCTCTCTCTGCTGAAGCGGTTGGAAATGCCCCTCAAACTCAGGAATAGCTGGGGGCTCTACCACAATATTATGTCCAAAATCAGTGCTACAAACCCCACAATGGGAACAACCATCAAAAGCACAATCAGGAACTGTCGCTGCTTCCAATGCTCTAGCCAAATCCTGCTTCAACCATTCCTTATCAATTCCCGTATTCAGATGATCCCAAGGCAGAGGACTATCCAGATTTGTTTCTGACTCTTGTCCTCTGCCCTCTGCCCTCTGCCCTCTGCCTTCGAATACATTCCATTCCCCCTGAGCGACCTTACGATACTTCCAAGTTAAACCTGCTTCCGCAATCGCCTGTTCCCAAGCCCCAAAAGCCTTATCTAGGTTCTCCCACCAAGAATCCATGCCCGCTCCCAATTCCCAGGCGCGACGCACCACGGGTGCCAAACGGCGATCGCCTCGACCCACAAAATCTTCCATCGCCGAAATCCGGACATCGGTGTAATTAATTTTAACTCCTCTGATTCTCCTAAATTCATCCCGTAGTAAATTTTGCTTACGTAAAAACTCGGTGGTCGAAACAGAATGCCATTGGAAAGGCGTATGAGGTTTAGGCGTAAAGTTAGAAATCGTAATATTAAAATTGAGGCGTTTGCTATTAATTCCCGCACATTCCCTTCTGAGCCACCGCACAGTTTCGGCGATTCCTGCCACATCGACATCAGTTTCTCCAGGCAAGCCAATCATGAAGTAAAGTTTGACCTTGTTCCAGCCCTGCTCAACTGCAGTTTTAATTCCTCTGAGCAATTCTTCGTTGTTTAAACCCTTGTTAATGACATCGCGCATTCTCTGGGTTCCCGCCTCTGGAGCAAAAGTTAACCCAGATTTTCTGGTTCCCCCAATAATATTGGCGATATTCTCATCAAATCGATCTACTCGTTGACTAGGAAGGGACAAAGAAATATTTTCGTCTTTGAGGCGGTTTTTTATTTCCATGCCCACCGCAGGTAAGGCCAAATAATCGGAGCAACTTAAAGATAAAAGAGAAAACTCATTGTACCCTGTGGCTCGCATGCCCTTTTCAATGGCATCTACTACCTTTTCCGGTTCAACATCCGTTGCCGGGCGAGTCAACATACCTGGCTGACAAAAACGACAACCACGAGTGCAACCCCTTCTGATTTCTATGGTCAGGCGATCGTGTACTGTCTCTACATAGGGTACTAAACCAATAGAATAGGCAGGAATTGGCGTCGCAACTCTTCTTAAAATCCGTGCAGGCACATCATCTCGATTGGCCTTGACCGAACCATCCGACTGCATATCATAGAATCTAGGCACATAAACCCCGGGAACTTGAGCGAGATCTAGCAATAATTCCTCTTTGCCGAGCCCCGCATCTTTACCCTCTTCGAGCACTAGGCCAATTTCTGGGAGTAACTCTTCTCCATCTCCTAAGACGATAAAGTCAAAGAAATCTGCATAGGGTTCAGGATTAGAAGTTGCTGTTTGTCCTCCTGCGAAGATTAATGGGTAATCACCCTGGGCTCTGTCTTGCCAAGTTAAGGGGATTTGCGCGAGATCAAGCATTTCTAAGATATTAGTTGCCCCAAGCTCGTAACTAAGACTAAAACCGAGAATATCAAAATCCTGTAGCGATCGCTTTGATTCCAAGGCAAATAATGCCGTGCCCGTCGAGCGCAACTTATCGGCTAAATCTTTTGCTGGCAGATATGTGCGATCGCATAATTGTCTAGGCTGGGCATTAATTACATTGTAGAGAATAATATGGCCTAGATTAGATGCCCCAACTTCGTATACCTCTGGGTAAGTTAAGACCCACCGAACTTTTGCCTCGTCCCAAGGCTTACTAACCGCTCCTAGTTCATTTCCCAAATAGCGGGCCGGCTTATTTATTTCCGGTGAAATCAATTTATCCAAGGCAATTGTCACAGTAAAACATCCCCATTAAAAACTGGCCAAGACGCTCAAAACAAGAAATACATTTTTTCGCGTAGACTTCTCATTAATATACTGGACAATGTCTTGATTTGCAGGACAGTAAAACCTGAAGGCAGAAGTGAAGGTTTCCGATCTGCCCTCAGTGAAGAGAGTCCTGATTAAAATTGCCTGACTAACTTAAAATCATAGGTAATCGCAACGCGATTTTACCCGACTTGAATAGTTTGCCTAAAGCTATCCTGACTATCGAAAATCTCAAAAACCTTATCTAACTGAGTTAACTCAAAAATCATTCTCACTGAAGGAGCTACAGAACAAATACTGAGACCACAGTCTAAATCCTTTGCCAAGTGAAATCCCTTAATCAATGCCATTAACCCAGCACTGTCAATAAATTCAACCTGTTGCATATCAACCAGCAAAGAGGATTTGGTCGAAGAATTCACCACTTCAGTCAATTGTTGCAAAAAATCTCCTGCGTTGGCCGCACTTAAATAACCCTGAGGCTGAAAAGTCGCAAACTCTCTTTCCAGTATATTTGTACCCATAATTATCCTTATCCCACCCTAAAACACTATTTGAAATTTTTGCTTATATTTCATATTGAGGATAATACCTACAATTAAGATATATCTACCTCAACTGAACAACTTTATGCAATCTTAATATTTGCAAAGTAGTTTTTGTCTAACACTAAATCCCACCACGGACAAACAAGTGACAACCCAGCTAATCATGAACCGCCGGAGAAGGCTGGTATGGGAGTTGCATCTATCGAGTGAGATTTCGATCTCTTGGAGCCTTGTCGCCAGGAGAAGGAGCCTCATCAACAGCACAAGCTGAACCACTGTGAGAATTTATTGAAAACAGGTCTATTGCTTTAAATTGCAGTTTGTACAATCTTATTGAATGCACTTTACATTTATAATCCGAATCATTGACAAATCTATCGGGAAAAATACTTAATTATCGGATTGATTATACCGAATCCCCACTATCTCTGCGGGCGATCGCGTATTGAATAGCGATCGCCATCTGACAACAAATAAATCAAATTGATTTATTGCTGTGGCAGTGGGAGTTCTAATACGAAACTTGAAGCATCAAGCTGAGCAATTT
>NZ_ALVZ01000167.1 GCF_000332055.1 Xenococcus sp. PCC 7305
CCACTATGCCCTGTTCCACTTAAAGAAGTGGAGGAATTCAACCTCAAGGGATAAGTTAGAAGTAGTTTTATCCTTCTGCCCTCTCTCTTGGTGAGCGTTCCCTTGCGCCTGACGGCGGCGCGGGGTCTCACCGCTGCCCTCTGCCCTCTACCTTCAAGGGCGAAGCCCCGTTAAATAGGGCAATCGCACACTTTTCTTTACGTTTCAACTGAGCTCATTTTAGTGATCGAGATTTCAATTACTAAATTTGGCTTTCCCAATATTCATTCAGAAGGCAAAAAATATGGAAGCTCAAGAAGTTTTAAAACTATACAGAGCCGGACAACGAAATTTCAGTCAGGTATGTCTGATTCAAATATGTTTGCCTAACGCTAATTTGATTGGTATTAACCTGATTGGCGCTAATCTGATTGGTGCCAACTTACAAAGTACAAATCTGACTAAAGCTCATCTAAATCAAGCCAGACTGAATAAATCTAATCTAGCTGATACGACCATGATTCAAGCATGTCTAATTAATACTGAAATGATTGACTCTGATCTTAGAGGAGCTAATCTTAGAGGAGCTAATCTCAGAGGAGCTAATCTCAGAGGAGCTAATCTTCGGGGAGCTAATCTCAGAGGAGCTAATCTAGGTGGAGCTGATCTGATGGGAGTTTATTTGAAGGAAACCAATTTAGAGGGTGTCAATCTGAAGGATGCTCATCTAGAAGATTTGGAAATTCAATGAGATTGCCAGAATTTTTGTTTATTTGCCCAATAGTTTAGCTCTTAGTTTTTTAATGCGATCGCGATAGGTAGCCGCCGACTCAAACTCCAAATTCTTCGCCGCTTCTTTCATTTGTGTTTCTAATTGCTCAATAATTTCAGGAATTTTTTCTAGGGGCAACTCATCAGATTGTTGATAAATCTCTTCCAATTGCTCACTATTAAGGCGGCGAGAAAGATCGAGGAAAGATAAGATTGAATTATCTGATTTTTTAATAATAGGTTGGGGCGTAATATTATGTTTTTTATTATGAGCAATTTGAATTTCTCTTCTGCGATTAGTTTCTGCGATCGCATTAATCATGCTTTTAGTTAAATTATCGGCGTATAAAATTGCTTGTCCCTCAATATGCCGCGCCGCTCTGCCGATAGTTTGAATGATCGAACTAGTAGAACGCAAAAATCCTTCTTTATCAGCGTCGAGAATTGCCACCAAAGAAACCTCTGGCAAATCCAATCCTTCCCGTAACAAATTAACCCCAATTAAAACATCGAATTCTCCTTTGCGCAGAGCTTGCAAAATCTCAATTCTTTCAATAGCTTTAATCTCAGAATGTAAATATTGCACCTTCACATCTCTTTCACTAAAATATTCGCTCAAATCTTCTGCCATTCTCTTCGTAAGAGTAGTAATAAGGACTCGTTGGGAAAGCTTCACTCTAGTTTTAATTTCTCCCAAAAGATCATCGACTTGATTTGTCGTCGAGCGCACGATAATCTCTGGATCAATTACTCCTGTGGGACGAATAACTTGCTCTACTATCTGTTCTTGGGATTGCTCCAGTTCCCAAGCTGCTGGAGTTGCCGAAACAAAAATACATTGATTAACTTTTTGCCAAAATTCTGATGCTTGCAAAGGTCGATTATCTGCAGCCGAGGGCAAACGAAAACCATGATTAATTAAAGTTTTCTTTCGAGCTTGGTCCCCATTATACATTCCTCTAATTTGGGGAACCGTCACATGAGATTCATCAATAATTAATAACCAATCTTCAGAAAAATAATCGATTAAGCATTCTGGGGGAGAACCTGGTTCTCTGCCTGCCAAATGACGGGAATAGTTTTCTACGCCATTGCAATAGCCAACTTCTTCTAAAAGTTCTAAATCATAACGCGTTCGTTGTTCTAGTCTTTGATATTCTAATAATTTATTGTCTTTTTCTAGATTTTGTAATTGTGTTTCTAGTTCGTTTCTAATATCTTGGCAAGCTTTTTCTAATTGAGATTCAGGAGTGACAAAATGTCGTGCTGGGTAAATACTAATTCGTTGCAGATCTTCTAGGGTTTCTCTGGTCAAAGGATCTACATATTGCAAACTATCTACTTCATCGCCAAAAAACTCAATTCGAATAATGCGATCTTCATAGGCAGGAATAATTTCTAAAACATCGCCTTTAACGCGAAAATTCCCCCTTTCTAATTCAATATCATTGCGGGAATATTGCACAGAAACTAAACTGCGGAGCAAATCTCCCAAAGGAATTTCGGCTCCTACTTGAATTTTAATGGCGGCATTGAGATATTCGGCGGGCATTCCCAAGCCATAAATACAGCTAATAGAAGCTACTACAATCACATCTTGGCGTTCAAAGAGAGAACGAGTTGCCGAGTGACGCAACATATCTATTTCATCATTGATCGAAGCTGTTTTTTCTATATAGGTATCGGTAACAGGAATATAGGCTTCGGGCTGATAATAATCGTAATAACTAATGAAATATTCAACGGCATTATGAGGAAAAAACTGCCGCAGTTCATTACATAATTGAGCTGCCAAAGTTTTATTGTGAGCTAAGACTAAAGTTGGTTTTTCGACATTGGCAATTACCTGGGCAGCGGTAAAAGTTTTACCTGTGCCTGTGGCCCCTAGCAAGGTTTGAAAAGTATTGCCAGCCAAGATCGAATCAGTTAATTTTGCGATCGCTTTTGGTTGGTCTCCTGTTGGTTGAAAAGGAGATTTTAGATTAAAAAGACTCATAAATCATTGAAATTTTAACATTTAACATTAAGCATTGAACATTACTTATTACTCATTACTCATTACTCATTACTTATTACTTATTACTTATTACTTATTACTTATTACTTATTACTTATTACTCATTACCCATTACCCATTACTCACCAATTATCCGTCGCTTCAATTAAAGCATCCCGAATTCCTAGTTCACTAATAGAATGACCAGCATCGCCCACGACAATGAATTTAGCTTTTTGCCATTTTTGATGCAATTCCCAAGCGCTAATCATCGGGCAAACTACATCATACCTTCCTTGAACAATCACTCCTGGGATGTGACTCATCTTGTGAGCATTTTCTAAAAGTTGATTTTCTGTGGCAAAAAATCCTTTATTAATAAAGTAATGACATTCAATGCGAGCAAAAGCTTCAGCAAATTCAGCTTCGCCAAATCTCTTGATACTTTTGGCTGAAGGAATTAATTTACTCGTACTAGCTTCCCAAATAGACCAAGCACGGGCAGCTTCTAAACGAATATTGCGATCGCTACTAGTCAATCTCTTATAATAAGCAGAGATCAAATTATCTCTTTCCTCCACAGGAATTGGTTTGAGATATTCTTGCCAAGCATCAGGAAAAATATTGCTGGCACCTTCTTGATAAAACCAGTGCAATTCCTTTTGTCGTAGCATAAAAATCCCACGCAAAATCAAACCCTGACATCTTTCAGGATGAGTTTGACTATAAGCCAAGGCTAGGGTGCTGCCCCAACTGCCACCAAATACTACCCATTGCTCAATCTCTAAATGTTCTCTGAGTTTCTCAATATCACTCACCAAATCCCAAGTGGTATTTTCTCTCAATTCGGCATAGGGAGTACTTTGTCCCGCTCCTCTTTGATCAAAAATGATAATACGCCATTTTTGCGGGTTAAAATATTGTCTATACATAGGCGTAATGCCACCACCAGGACCACCATGCAAGAAAATTACTGGCTTTCCGTCAGGATTCCCTGACTGTTCATAATGAATTGTATGAAGGTCAGATACTGGTAATTTCCCTTCGTTATAAGGGTCGATGGGAGGATATAGTTCTGTCATAATTAAGTCAGAATTTAATTGCGGCAAACTTTAAGGGATCTTTAGAATTCATTCAACCACAGTTGTTCCAAAATTTATAAATAACTGTTATAAATTGTGGATATTATGTCGTGAACTCCCTCTTGCCCGTAGTGAAACCATACCAAAAAATTCCGATCAAAGAATGTGGTGAACCTTTAGTTGCCATTCCCCAAGAAAAATTTGTTGTGGAGTTACCCCATCCATACGAAAAACTTGGCGCGGAGTATGACGGTAAATCTCCTTATTGCCTGCGCAAAGGAGTTCTAGAAGCCTTGGAAACGGCTCAATTTTTATTAGATAAAAGACATCCAGGCTGGAAGCTAAAAATCCATGATGCCTATCGGCCAGTGGGAGTGCAACAATTTATGGTCAATTATACGTTTGAATCTTTGATCAGGAAGTATGGTTGGCAAGAAAATCAGATATCCCCTCAACAAAGACAAGAACTTTGGTCTCAAGTTTATGAACTATGGGCGGCACCTAGTGCTGACCCTAATACCCCACCGCCCCATAGTACTGGAGCTGCTATAGATCTCAACATTATTGATGATCAGCAAAGAGTTTTGGATATGGGGGGCGCGATTGATGAGATTTCTCCGCGATCGCATCCCGAATATTACGCTAGAAGTAAAACTCTGCAAGATCAGCAGTATAATCGCCATCGTCAATTGTTAAATCAAGTCATGAGTGATAGTGGTTTTTGTCGTCATCCTAAAGAATGGTGGCATTTTTCTTTGGGAGATCAGATGTGGGCTTGGTTACAAAATCAGCAGAATCCACAAAAGCCGAAGGAGCATCTTCAAGCTCGCTATGGAAGGGTCTGATTAATTGAAAATTGAAGAGCAGACCCGCGTCGCCGACAGGCGCAAGGGAATCCCGATTTGAAGACAAGCGCGAGAGTTTACAAATTAACATTTAACAGTCTTTTTGAGGTAGCTTAAGATGGCTATGCCGAAAATGATAGAAATAGCAGAGCCTAACCAGTAACTCATCACAAAATTAACGGATTGATCTAGGGCATAACCGCCGATCGCTGGGCCGATAAAATAGCCAATTGCCCAACATTGAGAATTAATCGCAAGATAAACTCCTCGCAAAGATTCGGGAGCAATATCAGCAATAAAGGCAGAAGCAGCAGGGGTATAGGAAATCATAGCCAAGGACATGAACCCTAAGGCTAATATGATACAAATTAGTGGTTGATTAACGATACTGGTTAGCCAAATTAAACTAAAACCGATTCCCCATAACATCATGGATATTATGAGGGCGTTGATCCGAGAAACATAATTTAAAAACCGCGCCATTGGTAGCTGGCAAATTACCGCAAAAATAATATGCCAGGTAAATAGGCCACTGATAATTTCTTCGGAAAAACCCTGTTGAAGACCCATTTCTCCCCCGACCGAGACAAAATTCTTGAGGTATAGGGGCAGCGTGCTCTGGAGCTGGGAGAGATAGGTGGTGAAAAGAATATTTACGACAACATAAATCATTAAAGTGCGATCTCCCAAGGCCGTCAGCCAACCTTGATAATATTGAGACTGCTGAGGAGCAAATTCAAATTCATAGGTTTCTGCGATCGCAAAATACACAACAGCAAAAAATAAGACAAAAGAAATCCCATCAATCACAAATAACATTCGATAATTCACCGAAGCGGCGAGCAAGGCTCCGCCCAAAATCACGCCCAAACTTAAACCTAAATTATCTGCTAATCGGGTAATAGCAAAAGCTTCATTGCGTTGTTGAGATGCCGTCAAATCAATAATTGCCGCTTCGGTTGCTGGCCAATAGAAACCAATACCCAAACCCATTAATAAATTACCCAGTACTAAGCCTGGGAAATTGCTCGTTGTTGCTAAAAAGACATCAGCTACCGCAGATATGGCAACCGCAAGGAGCAAAGTTTTTCTTCTGCCCCATTGAGGAGAATCGACAGCACTCCCTCCCCAAAAACGACCAAAAACGCCAGAAATCGAAGCACTACCGATGGCAAATCCGACTAATGTCGCAGGAATACCGACTTGATTAACAAAAAAGATTGGTGCATAGAATAAAGTCAATCCTGAACCAATCTGCGATAACAATCTTCCCCCAGCTAAAATCCATATTGATCTACTAAAATCAGGTAATTTGAATAATTGCATTATCTACACAACTTGGTAATTTTAGGTTTCTAGGTTTTAGGGATTCCCTAACACCTAACACCTTTTCCTCAATTTTGCCGAGTCGTGTACTTTTATAGTTTGTTGCTTCCTCAAATTCTGCGTATTTTTGCCTCGTTAGCGACTTCTCGCGAAGCTTCCTGAACAAAATCGGTCTTGATATATTTGGGTTGATATCCTGGCACTAGTTGTTCCAGCAAAAAAAGAATGGTATTTCTATCATTTTGAGCTGCTGCTTTACAAAGAGCGGCGATCGGCCAATTTAAGGTAAGCGGAACCATACTACTGGCATTGTCCACTACCAGAAGTTTTTCATGTTCGGTTTCTGTATATTTTTCCCCTGGGATGAGAAGTTCCTCGAATAATTTTTCTCCTGGTCGCAATCCGGTATAAACAATTTCAATATCTTTCCCGACCTCATATCCAGAGAGACGAATTAAATCTTTTGCCAAGTCGACAATTTTGACGGGTTGCCCCATATTGAGCATAAAGATTTGACCATGATGACTTAAAACTGAAGCCTGTAGAACTAACTGAACAGCTTCGGGGATTGTCATAAAGTAACGACAAATTTCGGGATGGGTAATCGTGAGCGGCCCACCCTTGGCGATTTGTCTCTGGAAAGTTGGCACGACACTGCCTCTACTTCCTAACACATTGCCAAAACGAACCACAACAAAGGGCTTGCCAGTTTTCTTGGCGGCTTGCAATACCAGCATCTCCGCCACCCGTTTACTGGCTCCCATGACATTGGTGGGGTTAACGGCTTTGTCAGTAGAAATCATCACAAAATGTTGGACTTCATACTGGATCGCCAAATCGAGTAAATTTTTGGTTCCTAAAACATTATTGGTAATTGCTTCTGGGGGATTGGCTTCCATGAGAGGAACATGTTTATGGGCTGCCGCATGGAAGACAAGATCTGGCTGATATTTAGCAAAGGCATTCTCTAGGCGATCGCGAAAGCGGAGGTCGGCAATAAAAGCCGCAATTCTAGTTAATTTCCGCGAACTATTCGCTTCCTGGCGCAATATTTGTAAGGCTTGCTTTAATTCCTGTTCGATATTAAAAACTGAATTTTCGCCATGACCAACTAAAATTATTTCGGCTGGGCGACAACGAAAAATTTGGCGGCAAAGCTCACTACCAATCGAACCTCCTGCACCAGTGATTAAAATCTTTTTGCCCTGAACAAATTGTAAAACTCCTTCGGTGTCTGTTTTGATCGACTCTCGCCTTAGTAAGTCTTCGATCTTGACTTCTCTGACCACTTTAATATTTTGACGATCATTAAGAATCTCATGAATTCCTGGAAGAGTACTTGTCTTTACACCAATCGCCTGACCGATATCGACAATTTCGCGAATCACCTGTCCTGGGGCAGTTGGCATAGCAATAACAACTTGGTTAATATTCCAAGAAGAAATCACTTCAGGAATATCAAACCGATTACCCACAATGGGAATGCCTCTAATTTTTAAGTTGATTTTGCGTGGATCATCATCGATAAAAGCCACAGGATAAAGACCTAGTTTGGGATTTCTTTGGATCTCTTGCAACAGAGCCACCCCGGCATTCCCTGCTCCAGCAATTAGCACGCGATCAGGTGATCCTGGTACTCCGTGATCGCGACGCAGAAATTGTTTTGTCTTTTGCTGATTTCTTTCTAAGGCTCGAATACTAAAACGAGTTCCACCGACTAAAATAAAACTCAAAATACCATCTAATAATGGTAAAGAGCTGGGGATAAGTCTCACCGAAAAAATAAGTTCGATTAGGCCAAAAACTAAAATTTCTAAGATGATTGCAGCAACGATTAAGGCAGCGATTTTGATGATTTCATCAATGCTGGCATATCGCCAATAATGCTTGTATAAATTGCAAGTAATAAAAATACCGAGCTTTATAACTAGAAATATTACAGTAGCTATGATCAAACCCGATGCATACTGACCTAAAGAAGACAAATTATCTAGCCGAATAATTGCACTAATTAATGGTGCCAGCAGAAATATAATCGTATCTAAAAATAGAAATTTACGATTATCTAAGGATAATACTTGTTTTTCTATACTACTTTTGAGCATGGTGTGTTCTAAGGTTAACAGAGATAGATTTTTGGAGGAAGTTTCTAGGATTTTGAAAATACAATTAGGATTTTTCTGATACTCTCTAATTATTTGGCTATTGATGACAATTTTTTTTTAAACTTTTACTGACTTTAGTTTTGCTTAAATATTGCTTTACTTATTAATATCTAATTATTTGTCACCCAATGACTTACGTCTGAATTATAGCAGAGTCTATCATGCCACTTAAGACAGAAAAAAAACTTTATATATATAATTTGTTAAGCTCTGGCTTAAAGATTTCTAAAATGTAAACTTTATCGAAAATGCAAATAGAATAAGCAATTTATTCTCAAAGTATGTCTAAAATTTAAAATAAGAAATAGAATTTATACATGTTTTTTGATTATGTAAAGTTGAGGCTTATGAGGAAAAGGTTTTAGGTCTTAGGTCTTAGGTCTTAGGTTTTCGGTTTACTAAGTCGTATCTTCGATAAAGGATTAATGTCCGCTCAACTAAAAATAGCTCCACCCGATTACTGGGTTAGAGCTAAATTCGTCATATAAGCACTTATTACTTATTACTTATGTATTTATTACTTCCGCGCAGCAACGCTAGTCAATTCACAAACTGAGGCATAATTTCGGCTGCGGTAAACAATCCAGTAACTTTCCGGCGTTGGAGGGCAATTCCTGCTTTAAGGTAGCCAAAAGCTGGGCCGCAAACATTAGCTGCCATGCTAGTCTCATCCCCCAAAGTAAAAGTATGGGTAGATATTTTGCCTTCAAAAGTACGACCAGTGATTGCAACATTAGTACTTAGGGGCTTTTTCGGGTTGCGAGTGTCCACCACTCCGCCTACGGTAACGCGATCGCGATCGCAGATTCCGGCCAATTCCAGCATAATGTCATCAGCATGTTCCATATTTTCTAAGGCAATAATGCCATTGGTTTTATCCAGCAACGCACTTACTTCATCGTCCGTCATGGCTCTAGCTGTTTCGACATCATATTCGCTCATATGGGCAATATCTTCGCGAATAGTTGATTTATAAGCTTCCCAGTTGGCAATCCCGACCCCAAAAGTAATTTTGACGCTATGGATTTCAGCATAGCTTTGGGCGGCCACAGCAGCAGCCGCAGTTAACAATCCTGGAGTAGCACCGCAACCTGTCAGATAGGTGATTCCAGCTGCTTGCAAATCATCCTGGATCTCTAATAATTGTTCCACGGCACTGGTCCGTTTGAGAGCATCGACTAATACTCCTTGCCAACCAGATTTAATAAATTGTTGGGCCACATCTGCCATAAAAGTATTAGGAAGATTGGGTAATGCCAAAAAATAACCATCTACTGAGTGATTAACTACCAAATCTTGAATACTATTCTTGCTGAGAGTGCCATCAGCATCGAGATGCCCAATAGATCCGCGATCGCGACAAGTCTTAATTACTAGATCGGGATTTAGCCCCAAAGAATTATACGCATAACCTTGGTGATCGGCGGCGGCAACCCAAATCATTTCGCCTTTAGGAGCCAAGATCTTCGCAGCTGCTTGACCTAAACCGCCAAAACCTAAAACTCCAACCTTTATTGGTTGATTAACTTTATCTATAATCATTAATTTCTTCTTTAAACCAGACATTCGGACGAATTCTAGCATTGCATATTTGTCGCCCATTTATGCTGCAAAATTTCCCGTGATGCTGAGGATTGAACCCTCGAAAGCTTACATGTATTATCCTGCTGGGAGTAGGAGGATGAGAGGAGGTCACGCGATCGCCCCGATTTTTGTATATTTTTTTTGCGTAATGAGAATTTTTTTAGGATTTTTTCTTGACTGGATGTTAAAACTCAGGAAAACTTATAAAGTAATGAAGTAACCAATCTCATAATTATTAACTTTTGATACAATCTAAGTCATTAAGCTGCTTGAAGTGAAGATAAGTAAGCCCATTGCTTGATTCCCAAGTAATAAATAAATTAAATTCTCTTGATTGTTCACTGAAGTAAAATAACCAGTTGAAAATTTATCCCTCATGAACGCCGAAACCTTAGAATTTATTATCTATCCCGATGGTCGGGTAAAAGAAACAGTTACAGGAATCATTGGCTCTTCTTGTCAAGAGGTGACAGCAGCCGTTGAAGCAGAATTGGGAGTAGTTATTTCTCAAGAAACAACTTCAGAATACTACGCCCAAGAAAATAAGCAGTCAGCGAAGGTCAACACCCACGACACTTTTAGCGATTGGTAATTTAACATAATCTATCTCTTTTTATTTAATCTCAAAAAATATGTCTCATTTCAGCAATATCAAAACTAAAATTCGTAATCTCGACTCTTTAAAGTCCGCTCTTAATGATCTTGATGTTGATTGGAAAGCAGGTTCTGCTCCCATTAGAGGTTATCAAGGACAAACTAAAGATGCAGAAGTTGTTGTCGAGCAAACCAATAACTATGATTTTGGCTTTAGTTGGAACGGTAGTGAGTATGAATTGGTAGCAGATTTACAATATTGGCAACAGCCTCTAACTGTAGAGAGTTTCCTCAAAAAAGTGACTCAACGCTATGCTTACCATACAGTTGTAAATGAAACTTCGAAGCAGGGATTCCAAATTGCTGAAGAGCAGAAAAATGAAGATGGTTCGATTCGCTTAGTTGTTCAACGTTGGAACGGATAGATGTCAGATTTTGATGCCGCCCCCGAAATTACAGGTTTAGAGCCAGAATTAGGGGGTATTTTTAGAGACACGCCCGAAAGAAGTGGCTTTGAGCCGGAGCTAGGTGGTGTGTTGCGCCAAAAAGGTGCTTATGTAGACGAAACTACTTGTATCGGTTGTAAGCATTGTGCTCATACGGCGACGAATACTTTTTATATCGAACCAGATTTCGGGCGAGCGCGGGTTTTTAATCAAGATGGCGATCCAGAGGATTTGATTGAAGAGGCGATCGACACTTGTCCTGTTAATTGTATCCATTGGGTTGACTATACAAAACTCAAGAATCTCGAGGAGGCCAGGAAGAATCAGGTAATTAGAAATCTCGGGTTTCCCCAACATAGTAAACTACCTAAAATTACGGATTAAGGTTATTGAAACTTTAGATCATTGGAATTAATGGTATGACTCTAAAACCTACCACCTAAAACCTAACACCTAAAACCTAACACCAGTATTCTGGATTATCTAGTTGCTTCAGTTGTTTCTGAGCCAGAGCTGGAGTTGCCCGCTGAAATCAATGCCCAACTAGAAAAACTAATTGAAACAGCAGCAACCAAAACAGCTGCAATCAGCCAAGTTCTCATTTTTTGAATTTGTTCATCAAAATCTTGGATCGAAGAACGAATGGGATTTACCACCGCAATCAGTTCTTGATGATATTTAGGTTCAATCTTTTCAATAGAATCTCGCATATTATTCAGTTGTCCTTCAATTTCGAGAAAAGAAGTACAAATTGGATCAATAGTTAATTTTAACTCTTTGCGATATGTAGACTCAATTTCATCTAAATGCGGCTGTATTTGATCTTTTTGAGCTGTCAATTTTTCTTCAGCTTGAGCAAGTTGGGTCTGCAATTTCTGCTCCACCCCAACTATTTGTTGATTTACTTGAGTCTGAAGATTTTGATTATCAGTCGTTAATTTCTCAGTAACCTTGGTAATTTCATTTTTGACAGCTTCCCAACTAGATTGATTATCTGCTTGAAACTTTCTTAAATGTTCTTTTTGCTTAGTGGCTAACTGTTCTTCTAATAGTTTAAACTGTTGCTCTTGATCTGGGATTTCTCCTTCAGACAAGGCCAATTCTTCCTGTAATTCTTGATATTCTTGGTATTTTTTGAATTGTTTTTGAAATTTCTGTTTATAGGTTTTTAGTAACTCCTCAAGTTGCGCGTGCATTGCTGTCAGAATTTCACCATTGTCCCCTGGAGCAACAATACTATTACTGTCATGGACATTGCGAATTTTCGTTACCAATTCTTTGGCCGTGGTATTTTTGAGCAAATAACCTTTTGCCCCCGTGCGCAGAGATTTGCCCAAATAATCATCTTCCTCATGACCACTCAAAAATATTACTTTAACTTCAGGGAAGCGATCGCTAATGATCTGCGCCGCATTCAGTCCATCCATTTCGGGCATATCGATATCCATCAACACGATATCGGGCTGTAACATCTCAATTTTTGAGATCCCCTCTTTTCCATTCTTGGCAACTCCGACTACTTTGAGGTCAGATTCTTCTTGTAACCAAGTTTTGAGGACTTCACATAATAGTTCTTGGTCGTCTACTAGTAAAATGTTAATCATTTAAAATACCTAATCTTTGGATGGCTAATGGTGAATTATAGTTTTTATTTTAGGCTTTCAATTCGGACTAAAATTGATATATGCCAAGATATACCCCAACATCTTAATCGATCTTTTTTAAGAATATTAGTGTTTAAAATAATCGAAATCACCCATTCTTGGCTTGTGTTATTCTCATTCTTCCCACCAAGTGGAATAACAGAGACAAAATCAAGGAAATGTTATGTATTTGGCCTTCGCTTGAACCAAAACTTCTTACTATTACCCTAATCTTGCCCAGTCGTGTTAAATATTGTTTTTGCGGAGAATTTTATGACCCTAGATGCTTCGGTTGCCGAGTTTTCGATTAAGGGCAATCTAGAACAATTTTTGATTGTATTGTCAGTATCTTTGAGTGTCGCGACTATTTCGCGAATTTTTAGCTGGTTTCGACAAATTCCCTACACTTTACTCCTAG
Organism: Xenococcus sp. PCC 7305; assembly: GCF_000332055.1. GTDB lineage: Bacteria > Cyanobacteriota > Cyanobacteriia > Cyanobacteriales > Xenococcaceae > Xenococcus. Next base: position 12,850 of record NZ_ALVZ01000167.1, read on the forward strand.
TAATTGTGGGATTGGGTCTAGCTTGTGTTGACATTCGCTTGGTAAATCTTTCTCCCGAATTGATTTTAGAGATTTTCCTCCCCCCATTATTGTTTGAAGCTGCTTGGAATATTCGTTGGCGCAGTCTCAAGGACAATTTATTACCTGTTACCATGTTCGCCATTATTGGGGTGATCATTTCTGTTTTAGGGGTTTCCTTTGCTCTATCCGAGTTTACCGATTTGTCTTTGGCTACTGCTCTTTTGGTCGGCGCTAGTTTATCGGCGACAGATCCTGTTTCCGTGGTAGCTTTGTTCCGCGAATTGGGGGCTAGTAAACGGTTAACTATTCTCATGGAAGGAGAAAGTTTGTTTAATGATGGAGTAGCCGTTGTGGCTTTTCTGTTGTTGGTGGGTATTCCTTTGGGATTAGAAGAATTCTCTTTATCTACTACTATTATTCGCTTTTTCACTTTCGTGGGAATCGGGTTAGGGATTGGTTGCATCGTCGGATTTGGAATTTCCTATTTAACCCAAAGATTCGATCTCCCTTTAGTGGAACAATCTCTAACGTTGGTTTCTGCCTATGGTACTTATCTGGTGACAGAAGAATTGGGGGGATCTGGGGTCATCGGCGTGGTTACAGTGGGGATGATTTTGGGCAATTTTGGCTCCAGAATTGGCATGAATCCCCGTACGAGACTCCTTGTCTCAGAGTTTTGGGACTTTTTAGCCTTTTTCGTCAATTCCATCGTCTTTTTATTAATTGGTGATCAAATAAATTTTGACAGTCTTAGTAGTAACTTTGATCTGATTTGCGTCGCGATCGCAGCTGTGTTAGTGACCAGAGCGATCGCTATCTACGGTTTAGCAAATTTTAGTAATTTAGTCAGTCCAGTTAAAACTAATTTTAGAGAACAAACTGTTCTCTGGTGGGGTGGTTTGCGGGGTTCGGTTTCGATTGCTCTGGCTTTAAGTGTGCCGGCATTACTAACAGGTAGACAAGAAATTATTGATATTGTTTTTGGTGTAGTGTTATTTACGCTGCTGGTTCAAGGATTGTCTACTAAATGGTTGCTGCAAAAGCTTGATCTGATTGGAGATCAACCTTTAAGGCAGGAATATTCGGAATTATTGGCTCGTCGAGTAGCCCTGACAAGAGTGATAGAGTATCTAAGTAATAATGATATTTCTCCCGAAATTATTAATGACGAATTTTATCGTTATCAATTTGGGTTGGTTAAAGGAGAATTAAAATCTATCGAAGACAAAATTGAGAAAATGAACAGGGAACATGAGAGTCTGCGATCGCTGGCAGTCGAGCAATTACAAGAACAATTGTTAGATATCGAAGCCAATACCTATGCCGAATTTATTCGGGCTGGAAAATTACAGGAAAATATCTCTCCTCTCCTCCAGGAAATTATGGTCAAAGCTGATCAATCACTGTTAAAAGGATGAGGGATGAGGGATGAAGGATGAGGAACAAGTCAATTGTCAATTGCCTAAAACATGGCGTTTGATTCCTTTGTTGGATGCGTCTGCCCAGGTGCAGATGGCAGTTGATAATTGGTTGATCGATCAACATAGTCGAGGAGAGCAGCCTCCTACCTTAAGGTTTTATACTTGGTCTCCTGCGGCGATTTCTTTGGGCTATCACCAAAAAGAATATCCCGAATTTTGGCAAGATCTCATTTGGCAAGATCAACCCCTAGATATTGTTCGTCGTCACACAGGCGGCAGGGCAGTTTTGCATCAAGGGGATCTAACTTATGCCTTGGTAACTTCGACTCAACCAGGTAAAAGATTGGCAGTATATAAAAACATCTGTCAATTTCTGATCAATGGTTGGCGATCGCTTGGTGTAGAATTAAGCTACGGGACAGCCAATAGAGAATATGCAGCTCACCACAACTGTTTTACGACAGCAACAGGTGCGGATTTGCTCACCAAACAAGGGTCGAAAGCCATTGGTAGCGCCCAGTTAAGGAGAGGAAAAGCCTTGTTACAACATGGCTCGATGATGCTATCGGTTAACTCTCAACTTTTTGTTAAGATTTTTAACGAACTACCTCCCGTAAATTTAGTAGAATTAATTGCAGATTCAAAGCAGCAAGCGGTCTCGAATATCGTAGACACTTTGGTTTTGGCAGCTCAAGATTGGTTCAATATTGACCTTGTAGAGCAACCCTTATCCGATGCTGAGTGGCAAGATGTTTTATCAAAATCACGCTGACCATCAGATACTAAAATTATTCAAAGTTAATTAAAGTTAGATTGATCACAATATTATGAGTGTAGTTAGTCAAGTTATTCTCCAAGCAGACGATGAACTTCGTTATCCCAGCAGCGGAGAATTAGAAGGCATCAAGAATTTTTTGGGTACTGGTGAACGAAGAGTAAGAATCGCCGAAACCCTAGCTGAGAACGAAAAGAAAATTGTTCAAAAAGCAGGTCAGAAGCTATTTAGAATTCACCCCGAATATCGTTCTCCTGGGGGTAATGCCTATGGTCAAAAGCAATATAATCAATGTATTAGAGACTTTGGTTGGTATTTAAGGCTCGTGACCTATGGAGTTCTAGCAGGCGACAAAGAGCCCATTGAAAAAATAGGTTTGATTGGTGTTAGGGAAATGTACAATTCTCTCAATGTTCCTGTTGGAGGAATGGTTGATGCGATTCGTTGTTTAAAAGATGCGAGTCTAGATCTTCTCAGCAAAGAAGATGCCAAGGACGCAGCTCTCTACTTCGACTATATTATTCAATCGATGTCCTAGTTGACTCGCTCCCACGCTTCAAAGACGTGGGACTCAGCGCTGCTGGCGCAAGACGCAACGGGAGGAGTATTGTAAGCAATGCGTTGGCTTAAAAAATTTCCTTGGCTTTCTCTGATTATTTTAATCGCTACTTATAGCTTAGCGGGTTGGCATTATGCTGAATGGACCAACGAAATGATTTTAGAGGGAAACTTATGGCTTTGGAATATGGAGCCCGCGATCGCAGCAGCCGTTGTTAATGGAATAGCAGTGATTGGGGTTTTTGCCATCTCCAATATTGTAAATACACCTTTCGACTCTTTAACCATGGGGTTAGGGGGTTGGCTCAAAACAGAAGCTAAAGCGGTAATGTCTATTTTTATTGGTGCCTTAGCTTTTGCTTTGATTGTTCAAAGATTGCAGCATTTTGTCAGATTTTTAATCCTGTTGTCTGCTTTTCTACTTTTCAAACTAGACCTGCGCAACGCAGGTTATTCTGAAGTAACATCCCGTATTCTTCTGATTTTATTTTCCCTCGGTAGTTTTGCTAGTGGAGTCGCATCGTTTTATCAGTTATCAGTGATCAGTTATCAGTGATCAGTTCCAAGACAGCTCCAAGTAAAATTTCACTTATTACTTATTACTTATTACCTATTACTTATTACTTATTACCTATTACTTATTACTTATTACCTATTACTTATTACTTAGCTTCCATCCAATTATTGCCTTGATTAACATCCACTACCAAAGGAATGCTAAGACTCACTGCTTCCTCCATAGTAATTTTTATTTTTTCCTGCAAATCAGACCATTCCTCATGGGGAATTTCAAACACCAATTCATCGTGAACTTGAAGTAATAATTTTGCTTGATAATCTTGCAAAATTTGATGAATTTTTACCATCGCAATTTTTATAATATCGGCACTAGAGCCTTGGATCGTAGAATTGGCCGCAGCTCTCAATAATTGAGCATCTTGATAACTATAATTAATATCCTCTAAATCGAGATCTTCAAGCGCTTTTCCTCGCAAATCCTTCAAGCTATCACTGATGAAATTAAAATAACGCCTTCTCCCTAAGATGGTTGTGACAAAACCTTGGCTCACAGCTTGTTTTTTGACTAATTCTAAGTAATCAAAAACCTTGCTATAACGTTGATGATACTTCTCAATAAATTCCTTGCCTATTTCCTTCTTGAATCCAGATTCGCGGGAAAATCTTTGGGCGCCCATACCATAAATAACCCCAAAATTAATAATCTTACCCAATCGTCTCTCTTCAAGAGATATCTCCTCTTTTTCAAATAAAAGCTGAGCCGTAACACTATGGACATCCTTACTATTTTGATACGCATCAATCAAGACGGGCTCTTGGCTTAAATGAGCCAAAATTCTCAATTCAATTTGAGAATAATCAGCGGCAACTAATAACCAATCTTTTTTGGGCAGAAATGCTTTACGAATTTGACGGGAAAATTCAGTACGAATTGGAATATTTTGTAAATTGGGATGGGAAGATGAAAGTCTTCCGGTTGCCGTCACTGCCTGATTAAAATTCGTATGAACTCTTTGGGTATCTTTTCTCACTAAGTTGGGAATCGCATCAACATAGGTTGATTTAAGTTTTGATAGCGTACGATATTCCAGAATGCGATCAATTATCGGATGATCCCCTTTAAGCTTTTCTAAGACAGCTTGATTTGTCGAGTAACCAGTTTTAGTTTTGCGAGTTTTTTTTAGGTTGAGATTGAGTTTTTCAAAGAGAATTACACTCAGCTGTTTTGGAGAACTGAGATTAAATTCTTCCGCCGCATCTTGATACACTTTTTGCTCAATATCCTGTATGTCAGCGTTTAGTCGCTGAGAAAACTCTTGTAGATAGGGAACATCTAACGCGATTCCTGTAATCTCCATATCAGCTAAAACTGCTTCTAAAGGTTGTTCGACCTCTACCAGTAGTTTTTGCAAATCGGAAAACTGATTTAAATCCTCTTTAATTTTAAAAGCTAGGCAATAGGTTGTATAGGCGTCAATGCCGCAATATTCTGCTGTGAGAGCAATATCAAGATTGGCAATAGTCTCTCCTTTCGCTATTCCCAAGTCTTTATAACTTTTGGCCGTAATTCCAATGTTGTAACGTTCCGATAAATCGGTGAGATTATGAGTTGTTTCGGGATTGATCAGATAACTAGCTAGCATCGTATCGAGAACTATGCCGGCTAGCTGAATTCCCTGATAATGAAAAACTAGACGATCAAATTTAGCATTTTGGAAAACTTTGGGGTAGCGATCGCTTTCTAGAATAAATTTTAAAGCATTTAGAGTTTTTACCTTGTCTAATTGAGTTCCTTGTTTATGTCCCAAAGGAATATAGGCAATATCCGTTGTTTGTGCTCCCCAACAGCAACCAATTCCTACCAGTTCACCATTATGAGGTTCTAAAGATGTGGTTTCTGTATCCCAAGAAACCGGCTTTTCAATATCAGTTTGTTCTTGAAGAATTGATAGTAATTTATCTAGTTTTTTAACTGTATCAACTACTAGAGGCTGAATGACATTGGTAATTTGATTTTTCGGAATGTCTTCAGCTTTCTCTTTATTATTTACAATTTTAGTTGCTGTTCCTGGGGAGAATAAAGATAGCTGTCCATTTTCTTCTGAGTTTGATTTTACTGTTGCAAGTTCTAATTGCTGTTCTGGCTCTTGAAGAAAGGTGCTGAGGCGATCGCAGATCTTTTTAAGTTCTAATTCTTTTAGAAGGGGAATTGCAGCTTGAGGATTGAAATTATCAAATTGACAATCTTCGAGGTTAATTTCTAGCGCAACATCTGTGACAATCTTGGCGAGAAAGCGAGAATGAAAAGCATTATCTCTATCCAAGGCTAATTTCTTTTTAACAGCTCCCTTGACCCGATCTAAATTCTCATAGATGGCATCTAAATTATCAAACTCTGCTATTAATTTAACGGCTGTTTTGTCGCCAACTCCTTTCACTCCTGGAATATTATCCGATGCATCCCCACATAAGGCCTTATAATCTACAACCTGTTCGGGAGTTACTTTAAGCTTTTCGATTACCGCATCCCGATTAAATTCTGTGTAATTTTTCTTGGCAGACCTGAAAGCTCTAGGGTCTAGATACAAAATTTCAATCTGGCGCTCATCATCTACTAATTGGAATAAATCGCGATCGCCGCTGACAATTTTAACTTGATATCCCTCGGTTGCGGCTTTCTGAGCCAAAGTACCTAAAACATCATCAGCTTCAAACCCGGCTTTTGTTGTCACCTTAATATTTAAAGTAGCGAGAAGCTGTTGCAAATTCGCCATATCGGGAATGAAATCATCAGGAGTTTCTTTGCGATTTGCCTTGTAGTTACTATCGGCGACCTTACGAAAAGTCGGCTCTGCCAGATCAAATGCGATCGCAATGCCTTGAGGTTTTTGTAACTCGATTATTTGTAACAAAGAATTTAAAAAGCCAAAACAGATGCTTGTCGGGATTCCTGAAGCAGTTCGTAAGGGGCCTTGACGAGAATGGGCAAAAGCATAATAAGAGCGAAAGGCTAAGGAATGACCATCTATTAGGAGAAATATCGGGTTAGTAGTTTTCTCATTAGTTTGATTAGTTTCCATAGATTGAGTCATAAATTAAGAAATTCGCTAGGGATTAAGGAAGTATGGGGAACCATAAATCATCATATATATTACGGCCAATTATCATCCAAAAAAATCTTGTAGTTCTTTAAAGTAAATATCTCTACCTATTAACAAATGTAAACATGAGTGACAAGTGATTGCTTTTTCCAAGAATACGATGTTAGTCTGTTCACAGACACAAAAGGAAGCGACAGGAAGCTCCTTCTAAGCATGAGATTGGACCCTGTGTCGTCTGCACCAATCAACCCAGTACTTTCCATCAAAGAGTAACCATTAGGTAGACTTGCTGACGTTTTTATTAGCGTTGCAACTACGATCTTAGCCAGAGGTGGTAAAAGAGTTCGATTTGTTTCGGCAAAGTTGCTTGGGAAATATTATTCAGTTCTACTTATTTTTTTGTATTATTTATCTGTCAAAACATTACCAAGTTTTAGTTCAGAATACCTAGTTGGTAATTCAGACAAGGAATCGGGAGAGGCAGGCAGTAAATGTAGTTTAGTTAGCTTTTGTATGTCAATTATTAGCCAATGAAACTGCCTCTCTAACCTTAAAAATTTAATATTGTGACTTGAGGACGTCTATGGATTTTATTCATAGTCTTTTGTTTTTTTTGGGCAATCTTATTTAGACAACTTTAGACAACTGATAACTGTTAGCTGAGAATAAGCATAGCATCGCCAAAAGAATAGAACCGATAACGATTCGCGATCGCATCCTGATATAAACTAAAAAGCCGCTCCCTCCCCGTCAAAGCACTAACCAACATCAATAAACTAGAACCAGGTAAATGGAAATTGGTAATCAAACCATCGACAATTTGCCAATCATATCCTGGATAGATAAAGAGATTGGTTTTCCCTCGAAAAGCTTGTAACTCATTCCCCTCATCAACCAAAGAAGATTGTGCTGCACCCTCTAAAGCTCTAACAGCAGTGGTTCCCACAGCAATAATCCTGCCCCCTCTAGCCTTAGTCTCCTTAATTTTTCTTGTGGTTTCTTCACTAACTTCAATCCACTCCTGATGCATCTGATGTTCTGTGATCTTTTCCACTTCCACTGGGCGAAAAGTTCCTACCCCCACATGAAGAGTAATATAAGTTTGGTCAATGCCCTTAGATTGTAATTTGTCCAATAACTCATGGGTAAAATGTAACCCAGCTGTGGGGGCGGCCACAGCACCGTCTTTTTGAGCAAAGACAGTTTGGTATTGTAGCGGTTGGGACTCACGAGAAGTGATATAGGGCGGAAGCGGCACTTCGCCAAACTCACTCAATAATTGCCAAAAGGATTCAGGAGAATCGCAGTCAAAGCGCAAGATGCGGCCACCTGTCACTTCGTCTTTTGCCACTACAGTGGCGCTGAGTCTTGCTCCTTTTTGGTGCAATGTAAGGTCTCTGGGGTTGCCCTTCAAAGTTTGAGTATTGATATTGCCATTAGTCTGATTGTGTTGAGGAGTAAATAAAATCTTTGTGCCTAGTTTAAATCTTTTTCCTGGTTTAACTAAAGCGAGCCAACAATTGGTTTCTGTTTCTTCCAACAACAAAACTTCAACAGCTGCCCCAGTAGATTTAGCTCCAAAAAGTCGAGCGGGAATTACTCGGGTATTATTTAACACCAAGAGATCCCCAGGCAATAGCCAATCAGGTAAGGTACTGAATATGCTGTGATGATGCGTGCTCGGTGAATTCACAACCAAAAGGCGAGAACTATCCCTCGGGCTGACAGGAGTCTGAGCAATCAGCTCGGGAGGTAAGTTATAGCTATAGTTCGACAACAATAAATCTTTACTCATAAGCAATTTAAACAATTAAAACTTTCTTAAGATTTTAAACTTGGGTAATATCCCCTATAGAAAATTCAGAAAATCGGGTGCTTTTCCCCTAGCGAAACACAGTCTGCTCTTGCGACACTTAGGTCAGTGAAGCTGTAGGACAGAGGTATTTATGGATTTTCTTTATTTTCTTGCTAACGCTAGCCTGGGTCTAAGGACAATTGAATATCTTCGCACAATGGAACATGCGAAGTTCGCTTCTATTACAGTAATCCATCAAATAGATGGTTGGATAGTGAAAATCCGCTATCCCCAGCCCCTCAGTGATCAGCATCGGGATGATTTCCGTGCTTTTATGAATGAGTTGGGAATTCCTTATGAGGCAGAAATGCGTCTGCAAATGGTTTTTTGGAGCTTGGAAACAGGACAATCCACAGTAGAGGTTATGCGTCGCTACCAAGTGGCCATCGTTTCCCATGGAATACCTGATACTAAAGAGATAGAAGCTTTTAGGCAACAGTTTACCAAAGGACTTGGATATTGTCCTGAGACTCTAGCCTAAAAAAAGGGAAAACTTCTTCTTGTTTGATTGCAGCGTTAAAAAATACAAAGAAATTGCAGAAGATATCGTTTTAATTAACGATCCTTTGCTAGAATACCCAGGGTCAGACGGAGTCCGCCGATAAGACGACGCTTCTTACTCTGACTTAGTTAATTAAGATTAAATAAAAAATCTTTGAGTCAATCTTTAAATCTCCCTACCCTAGACACTTTAACCCAAGAGCTAGCAGCAATTCAGCAAACTGGTTCTCGGCGTATTGCCTTGCTCGGTTCTCGTCATGTTCCTATCATGCATCAACAACTGATAGAAATGATGAGCTACGCTCTAGTATTGGCAGGTAATCGCTTAGTTACATCTGGTGCAACTGGCACCAATTCTGCTGCGATTAAAGGTGCAATGCGAGCTGATCCTAATTTACTAACCGTAATCTTGCCCCAAAGTTTAGAATTACAACCGCGGGAATCTCAAGAGCAATTAAAACAGGTTATGAATTTAGTGATCAAGTCAGAAAATGATAGTCTTTCCCTAGGTGATGCTAGTGCAATTTGCAATCGAGAGATTATTACAAGATCTCAGCAGCTAATTTGTTTTGCTTTTCACCATAGTGATACTTTGCTGAAAACTTGCGAAGAAGCAGAAGAAAAGAGAAAGATCGTCACCTTGTTTTATTTCGATTAGATTAATTTATGAATTTTTCTGTTCATGCTGTTCTACTGTATTCGATTGTAGGAGCAGTTGTCTTGACCTACGCACCTTTTCTGGTCGTTGGTTTTGCCCGTTTTCAGAGTGGTTATGACCAGTCGGCTCCCCGCGCGATGTTTGACAAGTTGCCAGACTATGCAAAAAGGGCTACTTGGGCGCATCAAAACTGTTTTGAAGCTTTAACTATTTTCACAGCAGCTGCCTTGATGGCATTTGTTACGGGGGTAGAATCTGATTGGGCTCTCTTTGCGGCGATCGCCTTTCTCATTTCGCGTTTGTTTTATTCCGTATTTTATATTCTAAATGTTCCTATTTTGCGCTCTCTCATGTTCGCAGTGGGCTCGCTCTCGGGTTATGTATTATTTGGCCTAAGTTTATTGGCAGTCAATTAGCTGTACGCCATATTATTTGAGGGTTTTCAGGCTTAGCAAAAAAAGAAAGAGTTTTTTCTTGTAAGAAAAACCCAAGTTGGATTATAATCATGTAGCATTGAACTAAAGGGCGATTGGCGGAATTGGTAGACGCACCACACTCAAAATGTGGCGAGAAATCGTGAGAGTTCGAGTCTCTCATCGCCCATGTATTTATTTATCCATTATCCAGTAAGCTCTCATAAGGTTCGGTTCAGATAGCTGTGATGACTGGTCTCTTTTTGAGCATTCTTCCGCCGTCAACTAGTGGACTATTTTTATCATTGTAACTCTCTAATTCTATCGAGAGCTTTTTGATACCAATAACCTGTATTTCCTTGTTGCTGATATAAATCTGCTACTTGTTGGAAATTTTGAATTGCTGTTTGTTTATCACCTATTTTCCCATAGCTGTTGCCTCGACCGTAATAAGCATTTGCATGTTGAGAATCGAGACGAATTGCTTCATTATAATCCGCGATCGCCTTTTGATATTCTCCTAAATTATTGTAACTATTACCACGATGACTGTAGACATCTATACGTCTGGTGTGGATTAAAAGATACTGAATTGATAGATTTTAAGAATGGCTCCTTACCTATGGGTTATCGGTTTAACCGTTGGTAATCTAGGTTGGTCAATTATTAAAACTTCTGTTCCTGAATTACTTTGTCGTAGGGCTAGATCTGCTAATCGTCCTAGACTATCAGAACTCGCAATTCAAACAAGTTGCGATGTTTTTCATTCCAGTATACATAATCGTTATCATGGGGTAATACTCGAAATATTTATGATGTAGGGCAATTTAAATGCTAAGCTGTAGCTTATAGACTACAAATAAATATGAAATCCCAAGAAAAAATTGTTCTTACTTATGTAAAAAAAGACGGTAGTGTCCCTTTTAATGATTGGCTAGCATCATTACGAGATAAAAAGGCACGAGCAAAAATTAGAGCGAGAATCAACCGTATCAGACTAGGAAATTTAGGCGATTGTAAAACTGTTGGAGAAGGTGTGAGCGAACTAAGAATTAATTTTGGTTCTGGTTTTCGAGTTTATTTTGCTCAACAAGGAAACACGATAATAATTCTGCTACATGGCGGGGATAAAAGTAGCCAAGATAAAGATATAAAAAAGGCAAAACTATATTGGCAAGATTACAAGAGGCGCGACGATGACTAAAAAAAGTAGAAGTTATAGAGATGATTTACTTAAGTCTTTGACTGATCCTGATGAAGCGAAAGAATATCTTAATGCTGCTTTAGAAGATGAAAATCCTGAAGTATTTCTCTTGGCACTTAGGGATATAGTTGATACCAATACCAGTATGAGCCAATTAGCTCAAGCTACTAATCGTAATCGTGAAAGTTTGTATAAAACTCTTTCTGAAAAAGGAAATCCACAATTAAGTAGTATTCGCAGTATCTTAAGCAATTTAGGATTCAAATTGATAGTAGACGTTAACTAATTTCCTAATTTAAAATATCTCCACCCATCAACCGTCGATAACGAATTTCCAACTCCTTCTTCAAACTCGGATAACTCTCCAAACTGCGATCGCGATCAATAATTTTCTCCGCCGCATCCCTCGCCAAATTCAACACCTCCTTATCCTCAACCAAACTTGCCAAAGCAAAATCTGGCAACCCCGACTGCCGAGTTCCCAACACCTCCCCAGGGCCCCGAAAACGCATATCCATTTCCGATAAGAAAAACCCATCTTGTGACTGCTCCAAAACTCCCAAACGCTGCTTCGCATCAGGACTCTTGCTACTACTCATCAGAAAACAATAGGACTTATCTTTCCCTCTTCCAACCCGTCCCCGTAACTGATGCAGCTGCGACAACCCAAAACGTTCGGCATTTTCAATTACCATCACCGTCGCATTAGGCACATCCACCCCAACTTCAATCACCGTCGTCGAGACAATAATTTGGGTTTTCCTATCTCGAAAAGCAGTCAAAGCAGCATCTTTGTCCGCTGACTTCAATCGCCCATGCAATAAACCGACCTGAAATTCAGGAAAAACAGTTTCGGATAGTCTTTGATGCTCTTCCACCGCCGCTCGCACATCCAGTTTTTCCGACTCTTCCACCAAGGGAAAGATGATATAGGCTTGCCTACCTTGGGCAACTTCACGACGAATCACATTATAGACTTTACTGCGATCGCGTCCTGTTTTGACTGCAGTGGTAATGGCTTGTCGTCCTGGCGGTAATTCATCCACCTGGGAAACATCCAAATCCCCGTGAAGCGTTAAAGCCAAAGTTCGAGGAATCGGCGTTGCTGTCATATTCAGCACATGGGGCGACTCTCCTTTTGCGAGTAACCTTGCTCTCTGCTGTACCCCAAAACGATGTTGTTCATCGATGACAACCAACCCTAATTTACTAAATTGCACTGGATCTTGAATCAACGCATGAGTCCCCACAAGTAACGGCAATTCACCGGTTTCTAGTTGAGCATGAATTTCGCGGCGTTTTTTGGTTTTGGTCGAACCTGTTAACAACTCCACTGGCAGATGCAATAGATTGAACCAACTAACTAACTTGCGATAATGTTGCTCTGCTAAAACTTCTGTTGGTGCCATTAATGCCGCTTGATAACCAGATTGGATTGCTGCCAAAATTGCAAAGATTGCCACCACGGTTTTCCCTGCGCCGACATCCCCCTGTACTAAACGGTTCATGGGCGTATTTGATTGTAAATCTCCCAGGATTTCATTAACTACTCGCTGTTGAGCATTGGTTAGCTTAAAAGGTAATAGCTCTTGAAAGCCATTAATTAACTCACCTGTAAGATCAAAGGTTGCGCTAGCTTGATCTTTTTTCAGTAATTGACGCCGCCGCAAAAAACCCAATTGTAGATAGAAAAATTCATCAAATACTAAGCGCCTACGGGCATGGGTCAGGATATCTTGATCCGTGGGAAAATGAATATTCGAGATCGCATCTTTTAATTTAATCAGATCATATCCTTGGCGAATTGCCGCAGGTAACGGGTCCTTTAACTGCTCAGCAACAGGTAAAATCGCAATGATTGATTTTCTAACCGTATCGGCGGGAACCCCCTCGCTCAAACTATAAACAGGCAAAATCCGCCCAACTTTAATCGATTCAATGCTGGCCCCTGCACTATCTAAAACTTCAATTTCTGGTTTGTCCAAGGTTAAACCATATTTATTCTGCTTGACTAGGCCAGAAGCTGCCACGATCGCACCCACAGGATACTTGCGTTTATAGCTTTCTTGCCAACCTCGATTAGCAAAGCGCGGGCCACTAAAAAAGTTACTCAAAGTAAGTCTTCCCGTAGGATCTCGCAAAACCAGCTGAAAAATGGTTAATTTCTTATTCTTGGGACTATTGAAACATTTACAACTTTTGACAGTACCGATTATGGTTGCCGTTTCCCCAGGTTCGAGATTACAGATCTGCACCTGACGCGCATAATCGAGATGCTCTCGGGGATAATAAAACAATAAATCCCGCACTGTATATAAGCCCAATCTTTCGAGATAACTTCCCTTGCCCCCAATACCCACCACCGTATATAAAGTCTGCTCAAGAGTAATCGGTTTACTACTGTAGGGATTAGTTTTGGTTTCTGCTGCGACATGCTTGGCGCGAGTTTGTTTCGGTTTCGAAGGTGGGGCAGCATTAGTTGTAGCAAGAGTTCTTTGTTGAGACAAAAAATTTCGGGTACTCGTCACCATTGTGTGGCGCTGATTGAGAGACATTTCGGGATATTTGGCAAATTTTTGCGCTAAATCGTACCAGCGATCGCGCTCTTGTCTTGGTATATTTTTAGGTGGCCTGCCCAAACTAAGACACAGAAACTCACTAAAGCGATATTGTTTCCCCTGAAGATCTAAGTAACCTCGTTCTGCTTCGATCGCCAAAGCCTTTTGCAATCTAACCCAATCTAAACTTTCATCCATTTACTCAGTCTTCCTAGTAACTTTAAAATATTACTACCTTTAGATTTAGATAGGATAACTGTTGAAACTAAAACCTAAAACCTAAAACCTAAAACCTAAATTTTCAATGAACGAAATCCGAATTATCTTAGTCGAACCAGCAGGAGCCCTAAATCTGGGATCGATCGCACGGGTGATGAAAAACATGGGGCTATCCACCCTGATCTTAGTCAATCCTCAATGCGATCGCTTTGCTGATGAAGCAAGACAAATGGCAGTTCATGCCTTCGACATTTTAGAAAATGCCCAAATTGTTGCTGATTTGCCCCAGGCATTACAAGGATGCCAAAGAGCAATGGCCACAACTGCTCGTGCCCGTTCTCTATCTACCCAACTAGAACCCCCCAAATCAGCTCTAACTTGGCTACTAGCCGAAAATATAACTTCTGCTCTGATTTTTGGCCCTGAAGATCGAGGGTTAAGCAATCAAGAACTCAATTATGCCCAAAGGTTTGTCGGAATTCCTTCTCATCCGGTCTATCCTTCACTCAATTTGGCCCAGGCAGTAGCGGTCTGTGCCTATGAAATATACCAACTTTCCTTGTCAAATAATGTTGACAATCCTTCAGGCTATGTTAGCCTACAGGCAAGAGGAGCAGATGATAATTTCAACCCAGTTTTGGGGAATAATGCGACCATAGAAACCTTAGAAGGTTATTATGCCGACCTAGAATCTTTATTGCTAGATGTTGGCTATCTATATCCCCATACCGCAACAGCTCGAATGGCGAAATTTAGACGCTTATATAATAGTGCTAATTTAACCAAAGAGGAAGTCGCTATGCTTCGCGGCACAGTACGGCAAATTAAATGGGCGATAGAGAACAACAAGGGTAGGGAGTGAGTAAATAAGTTAATTAGAGGAGAAGCCAGCCGTGAATCGAGAAGTCCAACCCAGCCCATTATTTGCTTCATCTAATAACCAAGGTAAAGTTTCCGCTACGAAATCTATTACTCCAAAACCAACGCAAAATCGCCATCGAAAGAAGAATAAGCGTCCTCGACGAGGTTTACTCGGTTTGTTATTCCCCAATAAATCAGTTGCCAAAAAATCGAACCGCAGGAGAAGGCCAGGCACCCCAACTGTTGCTCGGAATCTTAACTCAGCACCAGAGCTTCATCCGCCAAGAACGAAAAATGCTCCTTTAGCCAAAGAGGAAAAATCTTTCAATATTCTGCCTACACCTTTGGCGATAGCAACTCGTCTACTAGTTCTAACCGTAGGTGTTAGCACAATTTTAGGTTCGGCAGTGGCGATTTCCGATTCTTTGAAGACTGTGGCGCCTACAGAAGATGCGATCGCGACAGAAACAATTGCCGCAACTGACTCTTCAACAATTACCAATATATTTTCGGGGATCTCTTTAGACAAAGAAATCACCAAATTAAAGGATAAGCTCTCTAGCCTCACTGCAAACTACACGCAACTTGAAGCAGGGGTCTATATAGTTGATCTCGATAACAAAAATTATGTTAACTTTAATGGTTCTCAGGCTTACTCCGCAGCTAGTACCATCAAAATTCCTGTTTTAGTCGCCTTTTTTGAGGATGTTGATGCAGGCAAAATTCGCCTCGATGAGAAATTGGTAGTGACCAAAGAAGTCATTGGCGGAGGTTCTGGTTATATGCAATATAAGGAAATTGGCACCAAATATAGTGCTTTGCATACGGCCACCGATATGATTCGAGTCAGCGATAACACCGCAACTAATATGTTGATTCAACGTTTAGGTGGTATGGAGGTACTAAATCAACGCTTTGCTGAATGGGGATTGAATAATACAGCAATTCGAAATCCTTTACCCGATTTAACAGGGACAAATACTACCAGCCCTGTAGATTTGGGCAACCTGCTCATTAAGATTAATCGCGGGGATCTGATTTCTCTGCGTTCTCGCGATCGCCTACTAGCAATCATGAGAACCACCAAAACTCGCACCTTACTTCCTCAAGGGATCGAAAAAGATGCAGTCATCGCTCATAAGACAGGAGACATTCGCTCTTCTTTGGGTGATGCGGGAATTGTCGATATGCCCAATGGCAAACGCTATATTGTCTCGGTATTAGTCAAACGACCAGCTAATGATCCCCAGGCCAAGATCTTAATCCAAAAAATTTCTCAGACCACCTATCAGCATTTGAAATTTTATAACGATCGCCCCTTTATCAGTGAACAGTGAACAGTGAACAGTTATCAGTTAATTGTCGTTATAGGTCTAGGACTTGAGAAATACAGAAGAGTAATGTAAGGCAAGATTGGTAGTCTGTTTTACTTGCAAAAGTCTATATTCTTGCTGGACTTTTGTCTGGATTTTCTGAAAATCTACACTCATCACATGTGGACGAAAACCACTTTTATATAAATCTTTTAGTGACTTCGATTCTATAGATATTTGTAGTCGCTCATTATCAGATTGTTGAAGAATATCAAAAAATGTATCGCTCATTTTATTCCGTATCACCATCTTGCTTTCTGCGGACGTAATCAGGTTTCGCTGGCTCATCACAAAAAGCATTTGATAATAAGGACATTCAAATTTTTCATGGGCCCGAAATCGAATTTTAGAAGTATCTATATGGGGAAAATAGCAACTTAAATTTCTGACCCAAAAACGCTGAAAATTATATCCTCCATTGATCCAGAATACCTGACCGGAAAAAAAATAGAATCGCCACACTATGCCAACTGAAGTTTTAAAGATTAATTTGCCAGTAAATTTTTCTTTTTGACATTGTTCAATAATATTAATTACTTGCTGCATAGTGATTTAGATTATGATTTTATTCATTAGCCAATTTAATCTTCCATGGTGATTCAAGAAAATTCTGGAATTCTATTTGTTAATATCTGGCAAATGTGAGTGTAAATGGACTACCTATCAACAGAGATAAAAGAGCCGATATATCAATACTTATTGCTTATGACTTCCGCGCAGCGGCGGCACTAATTTGGCGATAAAAGGTGTTACAAGCATAATATCGGCAAAGGAAAGTTGATAACTGCTCTATTAATTATTTGTTTGCTTTTCAACAATTAATAATTCAGTTTTATTTTTATATACTCCTTACAGCTCATTGGTGATTATAATGTTGGCTGATTTAGCCTAATAACAAATCTATGTCATCTTCAAGACAAATGTCTGCGAGAAAAAGTAATTTTATCCAAGTACCTAAGTATTGTTTAGTAATCAGAATTATTATGGATATATTGCATAAGCAATACGATAAAATTGGTCTATCGCATAAGTAAGCATTTATAATAAATTAAAACAAATTAAAATTTCTTAAAATGACCCTCGAAGAGATATTAGTTATAGTAGACAATCTTATTCAGCCAGAAAGATTAACAACTTTACAAGAAATAATTTTGCGCCAATGTTGGAGCGGTAAAACCTATCAACAAATTGCTCAAGATTCTGATTACGATGCAGACTATATAAGAGTGGTAGGTTCTCGATTATGGCAAATTCTTTCTGATGCTTGCGCCGAGAAAGTCACAAAAAATAACTTCCGTGCTATTCTGCGGCAACAGTCGGGAAAAACGAAAAATGTTGAGAATATTAGTCTGAATTTAGAATTACCGGACGGTTCACTTCCCTTGAAATCTAATTTCTATATTGAACGACCTCCGATAGAAAGCAGTTGTTATAACGGAATCAGACAGCCAGGAGCCTTAATTCGGATCAAAGCCCCTAGCAATATGGGAAAAACATCATTATTGACCAGAATTTTATCAGCTCAAAATTATCAGTACCATTCAGTTAGGCTGGATTTACAACAAGTAGATAACAAAATACTCAACGATCTTAATCGGTTTCTCCGTTGGTTATGTGCCAATATTTGTTCGCAATTGGGAATAGAAAATTTAATAGATGAATATTGGAATGAAGATTTAGGATTAAAGGTTAGTTGTACTGCTTATATGCAGGATTATATTTTACAGCAGTTGGACAAACCCCTAATCTTATCGCTAGATCAATTACATCTTATTTTTGAACATACTGATGTTGCCCAAGAATTTCTTCCTTTGCTCCGTTTTTGGCATGAGGAAGCGAATAATATTTCTATTTGGCAAAAATTGCATTTGATTGTCATCCAATCTACAGAAAGCTATGTTCCTCTAAATTTTAACCAGTCACCTTTTAATGTCGGGTTACCTATTGTGTTACCAGAATTTAACGCGCAGCAAATCGATGAACTTGCTCAGCGACATCAACTTAAATTGCAAGATGGTAAAGACAAAGGTAATTTAAAGCTTTTGATTGAAATAATTGGGGGACATCCCTATTTAGTAAGATTGGCCTTTTATCATTTGGCAAAATACAATTTAACCTTGGAGCAATTACTCAAGGAAATTTCTACTGAGACTAGTATCTATCGGGATATGTTGCTTCATTATTTGGCAACTTTATACAAGAATCCTTCTTTGGCGACAGCCTTTAAGCAAGTTGTTCTGTCTGAAGATGCTGTCAAACTAGAATCTTTTGTGGCTTATAAATTGGAAAGTTTGGGCTTAATATCACTTCAGGGGGATGAAGCTGCTCCTAGTTGTCAACTATATCGTCTTTATTTTCGCGATCGCCTTAATCAGTTTTGAGTAATGGGTAATGGGTAATAGGTAATGGGTTATTGTGACACAAATTTATGTTGGTAAATAAGCAAGCAAATTATGAATATCAAGTAGGTGGTAGCCTAAAAAGTAATGCTCCTACCTATGTGATGCGCTCAGCAGATGCCGAAATTTATAATGCTTTGCTCAAAGGAGAGTTTTGCTATGTATTCAACTGTCGTCAGATGGGGAAGTCGAGCCTGCGAGTTAGGGTGAAAAATCGCTTGCAAAGCAAAGGTTGTGCCTGTGTCTCTCTGGACATGACAAATATTGGTAGTAAAGGTATTAGTCCCAAAATTTGGTACAAAAGTATTGCCTTTGAAATCTGGCGTGGGTTTAACCTAATTAACAAAGTAACTAAGGTTAATCAGTATCCCGTCAAATTTAAGGTTTGGTGGCAAGAACAAGTCGAATTGCCTCCCTTACAGAAGTTTACTCGCTTTATTGAGGATTTAGTTTTACCGAGCTTAGAGCAAGAGAAAGTTTTCATTTTTATTGATGAAATAGATAGTGTGCTCAGTATGGAGTTTCCGACTGATGATTTCTTTGCTGGGATTCGCTATTTTTATAACGCCAGAGCAGAAAATAGCCAATTTAATCGTCTCAGCTTTGCTTTGTTTGGTGTAGCTACTCCTTCCGAATTAATCAAAGATTCTATTCGAACTCCTTTTAATATTGGTACTGCGATCGCCCTAACCGGATTTACCACCTCAGAAGCGAGACCCTTGATCGATGGGTTGGCAGATTATTTTAAATTTCCCGAAATCGTTTTAGAAGAAATTATTAATTGGACTGGTGGGCAGCCTTTTCTGACCCAGAAACTATGTAAGATGGCAGTCAAATCTGGCCAACAAGAGCGGGCTTGTCCTTTGGTGGGAGCTGAAACTCATTGGGTAGCAACCTTAGTTAGACAAAATATTCTAGACAATTGGGAATCTCAAGATGAACCACAACATCTTCGGACAATTCGCGATCGCCTACTGCGAAACGATATAACCACCAGTGGTTTGTTAGGGATTTATCGAAAAATCTTGCAAGAAGGATTCATTAAATCAGATGAAAGTAACGAACAAAGAGATTTGCTCTTAACAGGTTTAGTTATTAAAAAACAAAATAATTTAGTAGTGGGAAATCGAATTTATCGAGAAATTTTTGAGTTCACCTGGGTTGAGCAACAGTTAGATAAACTTCGCCCCTACGCCAGAGAATTGAAATTATGGTTGGATTCTGAGTGCCAAGATTATTCCCGTTTATTGGCAGGTCAAACTTTGTCTGATGCTAAAGCTTGGGCGAATAATCACTATATCAGTCAGGAAGAATATCAGTTTTTATTAGCCAGTCAAGTAAAAGAAGAAGCAATATTACGCCAAAGTTTAGAAATTAATCGACTTCAAGCCGTCGAAGTTCGCTTACTTCAAGAGCAAAAACTAGCTAAATTACAAAGTTTTTTAATTGCAACTATTAGTGCAGCATTTGTCATTGCTCTCGGGTTAGGAATCGCTGTTTATGGAGAATCTCGTCAAGCTATCAAAAAATCTATCGAAGCCTATACCACATCTTCTGAAAGTTTATTTGCAGCGGATAAAGATTTTGCTGCTCTTATACAGGCTCTCAAAGCCCAGGAAGAAAGCCAGAACTTATTAATCAACTTAGACTCAGAGACACAACTTAAAATCGACTTTGCCCTACAACAAGCAGTTTATAACATCAGAGAAAGAAATACTTTGTCTGGCCATCCCGACATTGTCAACAGTGTTAGTTTTAGCCCTGATGGCAAGTTAATTGCTTCTGCCAGTTCTGATACCACGGTCAAAATATGGCAGAGTGATGGCCAATTAGTCACGACTTTAGCAGAACATCAAGATACGGTAGTTGACGTTGCTTTTAGTCCTAATAACCAGATCCTGGCTTCGGTATCAGAAGACCGGACCATGAAACTTTGGCATCGTGAAGGAACATTGCTCAGAACTTTAGTCGGGCATCAAGGAGGTATTCATAAAGTTGCTTTTAGTCCTGACGGGGCCTTTATTGCGACTGCATCAGAAGATAAAACTGTCAGACTTTGGACTATTCGGGGCAAACTATTGCGAGTCTTAGAGCATCCCAGAGAAATTTTAACCGTGGTTTTTGCGCCAGATGGCCAGACTATTGCCACCGGCGATCGCAATGGTATGGTCAGATTATGGAAGCAATCTGGCAATTTAATTCGTAGTTTTCCTGCTCACAATTTACCGATTCGCGGCATCGATTTTAGTCCCGACAATCAAATTTTAGTTACGGGGGGAGACGATAAACTGGCAAAAACTTGGACTCTTGATGGTAAGTTACAGCGAACTATGTCCGGATATGACGCTCCTGTGACAGGGGTAAAATTTTCTCCTGATGGCAAAATGATTGGGACTAGTAGTTGGGATGGCACAGCTAAAATATGGCATCTTGATGGCACATTGCATTCTCAACTTAAGGGTCATGCTGCCAGGGTTTGGCGACTCGCTTGGTCTCCAGACGGCTCTAGGGTTGCGACTGCTGGTTGGGATAATGTCGTCAAATTATGGCAGATTAGCGATCCTTTAGTAAAAACTTTTTATGGTCATCAGGCTACTATTTTAAGTGTAGCTTTTCACCCCCAAGGCCATTATATTGCCACCGCTAGTGACGATCATACCGTAAAGTTATGGCGTCCTGATGGCAGTTTACTTACTAATTTCACAGGTCATACTGCCGAGGTTTACGATGTGATTATCAGTCATGATGGTGAGTTAATTGCTTCTAGCGGTCTGGATACCACAGTTAAGTTATGGCATCCTGATGGCACTGTTCTTGGTACTTTGAGCGATCATAATTCTCCCATTAATGATATTGACTTTTTTCCTGATGATCAAACCCTAGTATCTGCTGGATTTGATAAAACTATTCGGTTTTGGCAACTAGAAAATGAAGAGGACTCTTTGCGCTTCATTCGCAAACGAATTGTTGATGCGCATCAAGCGATTGTTACTAGTGTAGATATTAGTCAAGATGGTAGTCTGATTGCAACCGTCAGCCATGATCACAATCTCAAACTTTGGCAAGCCAACGGCGATCGCATTCATTCGGTTAAGGCTGATAATATAGGTCTTAAAACAGTGGCGATCTCTCCTGACAAACAAATGATTGCTACAGGAGGCAAAGAGCAGAATGCTAAATTATGGACTATTGACGGGGAATTGATTACTACCCTGGAAGGTCATAAAGCAATTATTTTAGATGTTGAATTTAGTCCTGATAGCAGCAAAATTGCAACCGCTAGTGCCGATAAGACAATAAAAATATGGGACAGGGAAGGAAATTTATTGACCACGCTCAGAGGTCATCGGGGACGGGTTTGGAATATTGATTTTAGTCCCGATGGTCAACAGATTGTCTCCGTAGCTGAGGATAAAAAAATCAAACTTTGGAACTTAGAACGTATTTTAACTATAGATCCAGTTCAATATGGTTGCGATTGGATTACAGATTATGTCAGAACAAATATCCAATCTGAAAAAAAAGTTTGTAATTAGGGCTTGCTGGAAAAGATGAAAAGTAGAGCCAAAGAAGGCTACAGAGATCTCAAGGGAAGAAAAAATGAGGGTCAATGGACGGAAAAGCCTTAAAATTGGTGAAATCCCCTTGCACTAAATAAGCAAGAACAAATGTACTATAAATCACCTCAGACTTCCATTACGCCAGAAAAGTTTGAATTA
>NZ_ALVZ01000168.1 GCF_000332055.1 Xenococcus sp. PCC 7305
AAATATTTCTCAAATAGAGCATTCAAGACACAGGAGTATCTGGAATTTTCTGGTGAATCTTCTGGCTGGATTAGTAGCTTACTCTTATTTCCCGCAGAAACCTTCTCTTGATCTAGAGCCCAAAGCTTTATCGGCTCTCCCTCCTACTGTTTTTTAACCCTGATTCAGCAGCTAGAAGATAGAGCCTAATCCATTTTAAATCTCATGACGCACAAAGCGCCAAGCTTTGCTGAGCGCAATTTATTTTTTAGCGATCGCGTATGGTCTTGGTTTCATCTTGTCGAACTCAGGTTGAGAAATATAACCGCGGTCGCCAAATAACTTCCCGAAAATTCCCTCAGTCATCTCTGGCACTGGCTTTCGGTCATCTACGTTCCCAGGAGTGAGTTTCAAGGCTAGCAATTCTCCTCTGTCGTTGATAATCAGATGAAGCTTGAATCCATATAAAGTGAGTGATCGCAATTTAGGAAGAATCATCTGCTAAATTGTGATCACTTTTTGCATCTATTTTGCATATATAAGTTGAGGTTATGACCTGGGTTTTTTTTTGAGCCAAACTGCGAAAAAACGAAACTAAAAAAATTTATCTAGATAGATGCATAAACAGCAAAGCTAGGTCCTAATAACTAAAAAAGCAAGAGTAAAAAGGTTATCTTTAATGTTTTATGCTATCGCTTTGATGATTTGCAAGCTTTCTCAAAGCTTGTTTTCAAGAAATTTAAATTTATAAACAAAGAGAAAAATCATGTCTAATAACAATAAAATTTTCGCAAACACTTCTGGTAATCAAAACCTTTTCATTGAGTTAAATGATGCCAAAGCCGAAACAGTTAGTGGTGGCTATGAAGTGTTCACTATCAGAAATAACACAAATTACAATGTTGGATACACAGTGGATGGTACATCATGGACACACCAACCAGGGGAAGAATGGGTATGGACTGCCTACAGTGGAGGAACCATTGAATTTGATCTAGATGGTCGCTCAGACACAGAAAGTTACCAAACATATAATCTAGCCAATGGAGGAATCTATGAATTCCAAGATAACAATACAACCTTGGGCAATCCATACGATATTGAACTTTATGACATAGGTTAATCAGCAAATTCCAACTCTACAGTTTTTATATAGAAACTATAGAGTTACCCAAAAGCCTCAACCCCTTTTCATACCTTATATTTAACTCTCAAGATGAAATACCAAACTGTTTTACAACATTCTGAAGAAGACTGCGGAGCAGCCTGTATCGCTACGATTGCCAAACATCACGGACGCATTTTTGCTATCAGCCGAGTTCGGGAGTTTGTTGGTACAGGTGCTAGAGGGACGACATTATTAGGATTGAACAGAGGGGCTGAGGCTCTAGGATTTAATGCCCGTCAAGTTAAAGCAACATCTGAATTGCTCGATCACCTTAGTGAAGCACCTTTACCCGCGATCATCCATTGGAAAGGATATCATTGGGTCGTTTTATACGGGAAGAAAAGAAAAAAATATGTCATTGCTGACCCAGCCGTGGGAATTCGCTATCTAACTCGTAGAGAATTAGTTGCTGGTTGGGGAAACGGAATTATGTTGCTCCTAACACCAGATGACAGTCGTTTTTATGAGCAAGAAAACGATAAGGTTGGTGGTTTTGGTCGCTATATTCAGCGAGTTTGGCCCTACCGTCATATTTTAGCCTTAGCTATTGTGATTAATTTCGCGATTGGTCTGCTTTCTCTAGCATCTCCCTTGATGATGCAATTACTAACCGATGATGTCTTAGTTAGAGGAGACACCCAATTACTAACCACTGTCGCTATTGGTGTCATTGCCATGAATCTGTTTAGAAGTGGCGTTAGTTTAGTCCAGTCCCATCTGATTGGTCATTTTGGTCAAAAATTACAATTGGGACTGATCCTCGAATACGGTCGCAAACTGCTACATTTACCATTATCCTATTTCGAGGGACGACGCAGTGGCGAAGTAGTCAGTCGGATTGCCGATGTCAATTCTATCAATACCCTAGTTTCCCAAATAGTTTTAGGCTTACCCAGTCAATTCTTTATTGCGGTAATTTCTTTAGGGTTAATGATTTTCTATAGTTGGAAACTTACTTTGGCTTCGATTGGGGCTTTTGTTCTGGTTACTGTGGTCAATCTACTATTTCTACCAGCACTACGCCGCAAAACTCGCAGCCTGATCGTTTCAGGTACCGAAAATCAAGGATTTTTGGTAGAAACCTTTCGAGGAGTTCAGGTACTAAAGACTACTCAAGCAACCCCTCAAGCTTGGCAAGAATATCAAGGCAATTATGGTCGCCTAGCTAATTTAGGTTGGCAAAGGATGAAGTTAGGATTATATGGCAGCACTATCACAGGTATCTTATCAACTTTTATTTCGATTGCCGTATTATGGTTAGGAAGTTATCTAGTCATTGATGGCAAGTTAACGATTGGTCAATTAATCGCTTATAACGGCATGAGTGGTAATTTTATCGGCTTCTTGGGAGCAGCAATCGGTTTAGCTGATGAATTTATTACCGCCCAAGTAGTTATTC
This sequence comes from Xenococcus sp. PCC 7305, assembly GCF_000332055.1. Classification (GTDB taxonomy): domain Bacteria; phylum Cyanobacteriota; class Cyanobacteriia; order Cyanobacteriales; family Xenococcaceae; genus Xenococcus. The sequence goes on from NZ_ALVZ01000168.1 coordinate 2,547, forward strand.
AACGTTTAACGGAAGTAATTGATGCGACTCCCGAGGACGAAAAAGATTTTCAAAAGCCTTGGGTTCAAATACCTGGCGAGACAGATATTACTTGTTCTGAGCTTAATTTTCATCATGCCGGGAGAGTGAACCTGCTGCAAAATTTCTCAGTCACCATTCCTGGAGGTAAAGTGACAGCATTGATTGGTCAATCTGGTTGTGGGAAAAGTACTTTAGCCAAACTGCTTGCCGGTTTATATTCTTCTCAATCGGGCAATATTCGCTACGACGTTTATAATCAGCAGGATCTCTCTTTAGAATGTCTTCGTCAACAGGTAGTCTTAGTACCTCAAGAACCCCATTTTTGGAGTCGCTCAATTCTAGAAAATTTCCGCTTTAGCTATCCCGACGTTACCTTTGAGCAGATTGTTCAAGCTTGTCAGATAGCAGGTGCTGACGAATTTATCAGCGCTCTACCCGATAAATATCAAACCGTACTCGGAGAATTTGGTGCCAATCTCTCTGGTGGACAAAAACAAAGATTAGCCATCGCTAGAGCAATTGTTACTAACCCACCAATTCTGATTTTAGATGAATCTACTGGTGCTCTCGATCCCGTAAGTGAAGCCCAAGTCTTAACTCAATTGCTAGAGACGCGACAGGGAAAAACCACGATTCTGATTAGTCATCGTCCGAAAGTGATTCAGCGAGCCGATTGGATTATTATGCTCGAAAAAGGTCAACTCAAAATTCAGGGAACTCCTCAAGATTTAAGTTCCCAAGCTGGAGCTCATTTAGACTTTCTCGATAATATTGTCTCATTAAGTACAAGTAATAGTTGGTTCACCCAATCTTCTAGCTGTTCTTCTCAGATTAATTCTTCAACTAATAGTCACAGAAAGACAGCTGATTTCAAAAATTGACAATGAACAATGGACAATTACCTCTTATTGAAAGAAGAGATCAGTCTTAATTCTACAGTTTAACCACATAACATTAGTTTCATAAATCATTTCTTACTATAAAAATGTTAAGTAACTCCAACCCCAGCTTTTTACCTCCAGTTAACGACAATGAATTCTTACCACCGATTGGTCGTTGGATAATTTTTGGGGGAATATTTATTCTTACAACTGTCGGACTAGCATTTCCTTTGGCTTCTGTCGCTAAATACAAAGAAACCGTTAAAGCACAAGCTAGTCTCCGCCCTGCAGGAAAATTGCGAATTGTCCAAGCTGCTACCGAAGGGCAAATCCTCGATATTCTTGTTAAAGAGAACCAAACAGTCAAACAAGGAGATTTGATCGCCACAATTGAGGATTCTCGTCTGCAAACAAAAAAAAATCAACTGGAAAATAATCTCCGCCAAGCACAGGAGCAATTAGTCCAAACTAATGCTCAGATTACAGCTCTCAATAGTCAGATTCAAGCCGAAGAAAATCTTATTCAGCGTGCTATTACCTCAGCAAAAATTGAACTAGAACGCCGTCGCCGTGAACATCAAGATAAACAAATTACAACCACTGCTGAAGTAGAAGAAGCTTTAGCTGAAGTCAAAATGGCTAATAGAGATCTACAAAAAGCTAAGGCAGAACTCGAATCAACTCAAGCTAAATTAAGATCACTACAAGCCTCTTATTTATCAGCACAATCTAGATATGAACGTTATCAAACCGTTGCCGATCAAGGAGCTTTGTCATTAGATCAATTAGAAGAAGCAAAACTAGAAGTTCAACAGCAAAGTGAGGCAATAGCAGCCCAAGAAGCTACTATTGTGATGCAAGAAGAGACCATTAAACAACACCAAGAAAATGTTGTAGCAGCTAGAGCAAGATTGAAACGAGTTCAAGCTTATTTAGATCCTAGCAGAGCCGAAATTGCGATCGCAGAATCGAATATTGCTCAAGAACAAGCCAGTGGTCAAGCAACTCTGGCGACTTTAAACAAAGAACGAGAAGTCTTAATTCAGCAGCGCATTGAAATCAATAAACAATTAGAAAATGATCGCCAAGAATTACAACAATTAGACAGTGAACTTGCTCAGACTAAAATCAAAGCTACAGTTGACGGCATTATTTCGCAACTTTCGCTCCGCAATTCTAGCCAAACAGTACATTTAGGAGAGAAAATAGCCCAAATTGTCCCGAGTAATGCTTCTTTGGAAGTTAAAGCCCAAGTCTCACCTAAAGATATTGGAAAATTAGCCAATGGTCAAGATGTACAAATGCGAGTATCAGCTTGTCCCTATCCTGATTACGGAACTCTTAAAGGTCAAGTTCAAGCGATTTCTTCTGATGTGATCCTTCCTAACACCAATGGTGCATTAGCCCCAACTAATGGAACTATAGATGGGGCACAGGGAGCTTTCTATGAAGTTACTATTGAGCCAGAAAATCTAGTTTTGGGGCAAGATGATAACCAATGTACTCTTCATTTGGGTATGGAAGGTCGAGCCGATATTATTACTAGAGAAGAAACTGTAATGAATTTTCTCCTGAGAAAAGCCAGAATAATTACAGATTTTTAAATAATTAGTACTAAAGGTTCTAAAAGCAAGGATAAACAGTTTGATGTGTGTTGCGTATCAACTTATAATATATTTATTGCCCAACTCTTTGATACATGATTAAAAGCATTAAGCATAAAGGCTTAAGCAAATTTCATAAAACTGGAAATACATCAGGAATACAATCTAAGCATGACAAACGGCTGCGATTACAGCTAACTATTCTAGAATCAGCAGTCCGCAAAGATGATCTCAATCGCCCAGGATTTAATCTGCATCAATTGAAAGGACAATCTAAAGATCGTTTGCAAAATCAGTATCTGGCAACTGGCGATTAACATTTGAGTTTCGGAATGGAGATGTATATGTACTTGATTATGAGGATTATCATTAATGGAAATGTTTAACCCCATGCATCCTGGAGAAGTAATAAAAGAGCTATATATAAATGAATCTGGGATGAGCCTGAGAGCAGTTGCCGAAGCATTAGGAGTCTCAGCTCCAACTTTTTCGCGTTTAGTCGCAGGCAAAAGCTCAGTTAGTGTGGAAATGGCATGTAGGTTAGAAAGAGTATTAGGTGGTTCCGCCGAATCTTGGCTACAAATGCAGATTAACCATGACATGTGGCACACTAGACAAAGCGATCGCTATCAGGAAATCAGCAAACTAAAAAAGTTAGAGCTTGCTTGAAAATGGAGAAGCGATCTACCATAAAACATAAAAAGCGATCACTTTTGAATTTACGATGCATTATAAGGTGAGATTGCACAGTACTTTTCTTAGCTCTATCTCTTAGCGCCTCGCTTTGTCGAGACCGCGTAGTTCCTCGCCTTATGCGATCGCATTTTTCGATGCGTTGTCAATTGCGAAGCGCGAAGCGCGACTACCGAAGGTCTCGCAATTAAAGATGGATAGTTTTGACCAATTACCAGGATTGAGATTGCTTTCTTTCGGCAGTTTACGATGATTTTGATTTTTTTTGGTCGAGAAGACCTGCTTGTTCTATTGCTAGTTTTTCTCTTGCTCTTTGTGCATAGGGTTGTAATTCCTCGACTGCTAGACCGCTCAATATCCCTAAATCCTCTAACTTGATTCCTTTCATGAGCATTTCCACACACCAAGTCTGTCTAGCTTGCTCTATTGTCGGGGTTTGACCATTAGGAAGAACAAATCCCTCGGTTAAAACTTGCCATGAAGCCAATAGTTCCTGCTCTGACATAGATTTTTCCTCCTGAGTGATAAACATTTCCGGCTGGTTATCTTTACGGCTTTTAAGCCACTGAGTTGCAGGATTACTACTAGAAGAACCATAACGAAATCCCATAATCCATTTATTGAGAAGCACTTGCCTTTTAGTATCTGAATCAATTTGCAAAAGATGTTGATTATGTTCAGTGATTAAATGCGATCGCTTTAGATTAACAATTTCTTTTACCGATAAACCTGCGCCAAACAACAGATAAGCCAAAGCATAATCCTGTCGCCCTAGTTTTTTAGCTCTTTGAAGAATATCTCGCACTAAATTGGCAGGGAGATCGACAACTTGATCTAGAACAATTTTCTTTCTAGGAATCGCATTTGTTTCCATAGGCGGCTCAATAGCACCGTGCAAAAATAACTCCACCAAGCTTTCTAAAAAATCATCTTGTCCTTCCCAGAGTTCGTCTCCTTCACTGGTTGATTTAATAATGAAATAACCTAATAAAAGACTATTTAGGAAACTGGCTAATTTTTCTGTGGGAAAACGACTTTGCCATCCGACCCCAGCTATTACCTCAGCTAAATGTTTGGCAACATGATTATTAGCTTGAGTCAATCCCTGCCCCAATGCCAGACGATTTTCTAAAGGATATTGACCTGCTTCCCCGACCACAGAGCGTACTAATTTAGGAACACGATCTAAAGCTTGTAAACTTATCTCGGCATAATCTTTTAAAGCCTGAGAGACACTAACTTTTGGGTCTGCCTGTTCTAGTAGAGCTTGTCCCAATTTGGCAAATACCGCAGAATCTTCCATTACTGCTAAAAGTAAGCCGTGTTTATTGCCAAAATGACGAAATAAAGTAACCTCATTTACTTGAGCCCGCTCGGCAACTGCCTTAGTTGTTGTTTCGGTGACTCCTCTTTCGGCAAATAAATCCAGAGCGGCTTTAATTAGACGTGTTTTAGTTGATTTTTTGGGTAAAGGCATAAATTACAATGTAAGTAGCACTTGCATAAGCTATAAATACTTGCTACACTGTTAAATGTAAGTAGCACTTGCATATTTCCGTTAGATTATAACTGACTTATCAAAAACTTGGCAGACTAAGAGGTCAGCTGAAGGCAGATAGAGAGAGGTAGATGGAAAACCCACAAACCCGTAGAGGTTAAATAAAAGTATTTTTAAGGACGAAATAATGACACAGCAATTAACTGCCACTGAGGGAAAGCCAGTTCTTACCCTATCACGTACAAATGTGGCTTGGTTCGCAGCTATTCACGCCTTAGCACTCTTAGCCCCTTGGTTCTTTTCTTGGTCAGCTTTGGGTGTGATGATCTTACTCCACTGGTTATTTGGGAGTATTGGGATCTGCTTGGGATATCATCGACTTTTAACTCATCGCAGTTTCCAAGTCCCGCAATGGCTAGAATATATTCTGGCAACTATTGGATCTCTAGCTCTTCAAGGAGGACCAATCTTTTGGGTCTCAGGTCATCGCCTGCACCATGCTCATACTGAAGATGAAGAGCAAGATCCCTATTCTGCTAGGCGAGGATTTTGGTGGAGCCATATGCTTTGGCTATGTTACCCAAGGGAGCCATTTTTTGACTACGAATCCTATAAAAAGTTTGCTCCAGATTTAGATCGACATCCTTATTATCGTTGGTTGAACCGTAACTTTATACTGCTACAGGTTTTGTTGGGGTTACTATTATATGGTCTAGGTGGCTGGTCTTTTGTCATCTATGGTATTTTCCTCAGAGCAGTCTTACTATGGCACAGTACTTGGTTAATTAATTCTGCTACTCATCGCTGGGGATATCGGAACTTTCCAGCTGAAGATGGTTCTCGCAATCTTTGGTGGGCAGCTATTTTAACCTATGGAGAGGGGTGGCACAACAATCATCACGCCCATCCCCGTGTGGCTAAGGCAGGACAGCGATGGTGGGAGATTGATGTAACTTGGTGGGCAATCCAAATACTCCAGCTCTTGGGTTTAGCCAAGAAGATTGTCATGGCAAAAGAGAAGTAAATGTCGCTTGATCAAGCCCCGAAGGGGCTACTCTCCCTAATCCTTTGCGTGTAGCGCATTTGACTTTTTCTTGTTCCTCACCCTTTAAACTTTAAAATATTGTTATTTCCTCTCAAAAAGTATTATTTGTTACAGAATTTATGATATATTAATGGTAAAGAGATGCGTTGGAGGAATATAATATGTCTATCAAAACACAAGCTCGTTCCTTAATGATGCGCCATCATCAATCGGTTGTGAACCGTGAGAAATCAATGTTGATGCGCACTTCCGCTGAAATCGGTGTTAATGTCGATTCCCAATATCACAACCAAATCCAAGGTAAAACTCCCAATGATTTTAGTGATGTCTATGACCGTAGTCGCGCTGCTATGAGTTAACTTCAAGACCATTCAGTAAGTTGGGCAGGAAATGGGTCAAACGAAGGCAGAAGGAGGAAGGCGATTTACCTTTTAACTTGACTTGATTTTGGCAAGTTCAGCTCATTTTCTGACTCAGAGCTTTTTATGTTGCTGTGTCTAAGACTTCCTAACCAACTATGTAGCTTGTCGATGATAGATAATTGTTCTTCTTCTGGTCTCTGTTTACAAGCCTCATTGGGAGACCAAAAGTGATCATTAAAGTCGTAATAGCCCATTTTTTTGCCTCTAACTTTTATAAAAGTTGCTTGGGCACTTCTCACATCAAAAAATTCATAACTCCTTATTGATTATTAGCTTTTCTCAGGTATTAATTCATCGGTCATCTGGCTGAAGTTTACGTTTTAAATACTGATCACGCAGCACTCGGCGCATGACTTTATTAGAAGCGGTGCGCGGCAATCCTTCAACGATCGCAAGGTCACTAATCTTAAACAAAGGATTGAGATGTTGTTTAATTGCCATTTGCAGAGAATTCATCAACAAAGCTTTATCTACTTGAACATTCGGCTTGACGACTAGGTAGATGACAAGTTGTTTAGGCCCTCCTTGAGACGGGGAAACAGCGATCGCAGCAGTTTCCTGGACTCCGGCAACAGTATTGAGTACCTGTTCAATTTCAACCGAACTCACCTTGATACCATTCAAGTTCATGGTGTCGTCAGTACGACCATGAGCGCGGTAGTAGGAGTTAGGAAGATGTTCAATCTGATCACCATGACGGCGCAGTGGGAGAGATGGGAGCATAGAGGGAGTATTAGCGAAATATACCTCGTGATGATCTTTATTTAACAATTCAGTAGAAAGTCCGATCGCCGGAGGAATGATAAACGCTTCCCCTTTATTTGCAGCATGACCATTTTCGTCAACAATAACTAAATCTAGACCCAAAGCAGGAGTCGTAAAGGTTGCAGGAGCACAAGGTTGTACTAATGTTCCAGTCAGATATCCCCCACCAATTTCAGTTCCGCCACAGTATTCAATAATAGGTTTATATCCAGCTAAGGACATGAGAAAAAGCATCTCCTGGGGCGCAGAACATTCTCCTGTAGAACTGAATGCTTTAATCCCACTCCAATCTAATCCTTGCATACAGGAAGTTGTTTTCCATGTATTGACTAAACTAGGCACAACGCCCAACATGGTAACTTGTGCATCTTGAACAAACTGACCAAATGCTCTTCCTGTTGGTGCTCCGTAGTATAACGCTATAGTTGCTCTGTTGATCAGACTAGCATAGATTAACCAAGGCCCCATCATCCAGCCCAGGTTTGTCGGCCATGCAATAATCTCTCTAGGATGAATATCATGATGGAGATGGCCATCTATTGCACATTTAAGAGGAGTGGTCTGAGTCCAAGGGATTGCCTTCGGTTCTCCTGTGGTGCCCGAAGAGAACAGAATATTAGTATGGGCCTCAGGCCCGGTAACCACAGCCTCGAACTGCTCAAGGGGACTGAGAAACTCAGCCCAAGGTAAATCTTGATTACGAAGTTTAACTGTTAGATAACAATCATTAGGCAGCACAATCGCCTGAGGTGCAGCAGCATCGACAACCTTGCTATACAAAGGCAGGTTTTTACCAGCACGCAGGATATAGTCTTGGGTAAAGATTGCTTTTGCTCTAGATAACTGGAGACGGATGGCAATTTCTTCGGCAGCTAAACTATCGGCGATCGATACCACCACGCAACCAGCTTTAATAATACCTAAGTAAATAGCTACAGATTCAGCAGTCATCGGCATCGCGATCTCAATGGAGTCTCCAGGAGTCAACCCAACATCCCGTAAACCATTGGCAACTCGATTAGTTAAATCCTCAAGTTCACCATAGGTGAGATGGCATAAGGGGCCTCCTTCCCTTTGCCAGATAATCGCAGAATCATTTTTCGGAGCTTGAAAACAACTGGCAACAATATTAAGTTTGGCCCCAACCAACCATTGAGGGGATTCGATTCCCTGGTCAAGATCAAGAATATGCCTGTATTTCTGATGCAAATAAATATTCAGTCGTTGAATCATGATCTCCCAAAACTCAGCCCGATTTTGTAACGACCAGCAATGAAGTTCTAGGTAAGAAGAGATTTCTAGCTCTTTCATCAAAGCAGAGATATTAGTTGTCTTAATCTGTTCCGCAGCAGGAAGCCAAACTGGCGGCTCGCCTTGGCTAAAATCCCAGTCAGCAAAGACAGTCTGATAAAGAAATTCATCTAAAGCAAAGGGATACTGAGGTTTCAGAACTTTTTTGGTCAAACACTGCCAACAATCCACAGGCGAGAGGGAAGCCAGGCACTGATTAATCAGGGGTAGCATTGCCATGGCGTTTGCTCTTTCTACCCCGCAGGTAACTAACTGTTCGAGTGATAATTGTTTTGCCATTGTCATATTCTTCCCATACTCCTAATTTAGATAACTCGATACTTTTGGCCGACCCGGGCAAAGGCATCAATGCACTGGTCTAGATGTTCGTGAGTATGAGCGGCGGAAATCTGAATACGTATCCGAGCTTGTCCTAGAGGCACTATGGGATAACTAAAACCGATCGCATAGATCCCCTCAGCTAATAAATCCCTAGCCATATCTTGAGCTAATTGCGCGTCATAGAGCATAATTGGCACGATGGGATGAATCCCAGGTTTAATTTTGAAGCCATGAGCGCTCATGTTTTGGCGAAAATAACGCGTATTTTCCAGCAGATTATCTCGTAACTCTCTAGTTTTGTTTAACAAGTCCAAAACTTTTAAACTCGTATAAACCACAACTGGTGCGACAGAGTTGGAAAATAAATAGGGTCGCGATCGCTGTCTCAATAAATCAATAATCTCTTGGCGTCCACTCGTAAAACCGCCGGTGGCCCCTCCCAGAGCTTTCCCTAGGGTGCTGGTAATAATATCAACTCGTCCCCTTACCCCGCAATGCTCGATAGAACCGCCCCCTGTCGCCCCCAAAATACCAGTGCCATGACTATCATCTACCATTACTAAGGCATCGTAGCGATCAGCAAGAGCGCATATTTGACTCAATTGGGCAATCTCACCATCCATACTAAAAACACCATCTGTCGCGATCAGACGAAGCTTAGCTGATTGGGTTTTTTGCAATGCCTGCTCTAATTCATCTAGGTCATTGTGAGCAAAACGATATCTTTGAGCTTTACATAGGCGAATACCATCAATGATGCTGGCATGGTTGAGGGCATCACTCAATACGACAGAGTCGGCATCGAGCAAGGTTTCAAATAATCCGCCATTCGCATCGAAACAGGAACTATATAAAATGGTGTCTTCCGTCCCCAGAAATGCGGAAATTTTTGCTTCTAATTCCTTATGAATAGTTTGGGTACCGCAAATAAAACGCACTGAAGACAGGCCAAAACCATATTTACTCAAACCTTCTTGGGCAGCGGCAATTACTTCGGGGTGATTTGCTAGCCCTAAATAGTTATTAGCACAGAAATTGAGGACTTCTTGACCCTCTTGAATTGCGATCGCGGCATTTTGGGGAGACATCAAAATCCGTTCCTCTTTGTACAATCCAGACTGGCGTATCTTATCGAGAGTAGATTGCAAAACATTGGTGGCTGTGGCAAACATAAGTTAAATCTCCAACAATAATTGGGAGCGATATGGTACTACAAAAAATAGTTAGGGTATGTAGACTTTGGGGAAAGGGAACGGGGAACAGGAAACAAAAAAACGTCCTAACAAAAATGCGTAGTACTATACATCATTTTTGTGGGGGCGCTTTGCGCCAAGACCTTAGGATATTTGTCATCAAAACTTTTGAATTGAGGATCTAAAAGATGAGCAAACATATCAGCGACAATGGCAGGTAAGTCGTAGCTAGGTTGCCAGCCCCAATCATTACGGGCTTTAGTATCATCGATGACCGTAGGCCAAGAATCAGCGATCGCCTGACGAAAATCAGGTTGATAGTAACAAGTAAAATTAGGAAGATGCTTTTGAATTTCCGCTACCAGTTCCGCGACGGAGAAGCTAATTGCCGCCAGATTGTAGCTGGAGCGAACTGAAATTAAGGCGGGATCTGCCTCCATGAGCTTCAGAATTGCTTTGATCGTATCAGGCATATACATCATGGGCAGACGAGTTTCAGGGCGTAGAAAACAAACATAGCTATTGTTCTTAATCGCTTCGGTAAATATTTCCACCGCAAAATCCGTCGTCCCGCCTCCAGGAGGGGCATTGTAACTAATAATGCCTGGTAAACGAAGGCTTCGAACATCAACACCAAACCGATGAGCATAATATTGACAGAGCAATTCCCCCGTTGCCTTAGTAATCCCATAGATGGTGGAGGGTTCTTTAATTGTCGTTTGAGGTGTCTTAATTTTGGGAGTGTTCGCGCCAAATACTGCGATCGAACTAGGCCAGAAAACTTTTATTTGGTAAGATTTAGCTGCTTCTAAGACATTTCTGAGTCCCTCCAGATTCACCTTCCAGCAGTCATCAGGATGACTCTCTCCCTGGGCAGAGAGAATTCCTGCTAAATGATAGATAGTGCCGACCTGATAGTGTTCGATGACTTCCTCAAGGCGTTTATTGTCAGTAACATCTAGTACTTGATAAGGGATTGGTTGCTCGCCTATATCTGAAATTTTCCGACGACCAGTCTCAATGACTTGATTCACTCCAGATCGTTGGCGCAAAGCTATTACCAGATCGCTGCCAACTTGACCTCTAGCACCAGTTACTAAAATTTTTTTCATAATCTACACCCACTGCTACGACAAATCTTGTTCTTTCATCTAGACAATTGCTGTTGAAGATCTTTATACAAACCATCCCAGAAAACAGCGATCGCATTGAGGATTAGTCTGCCACCTTGGAAAAATTTTGTACGATTAAAATTGGCTTGAAAATAAGCAGTTTCTAGCTCCTCTAAAGTATGACCTGCATGTTGGGCTTCAACGCGATTATGCCAGGTAAAAAAGGCTAAGAGTAACTGAGGATGTCTGGTTTGTTTAATTCTGAATAAGCCGTCTTCTAGTTCTTGCCAAAAGCCAGCGGCTGCCCAGTTTTCGACGGCAAAACTTGCTCCCTGGGCAATTTGTGAGTCATCACTACCATAAAGACGAATCAATTCATCGCAGAAATGCAAGGTTGTTAGGGTGCCATGTCGGCGTTTACCAATATCGGCAAAACTGAATCCTAGCCCTATGGCTACTTGCAATAGCCATTCAAAATGTGCAGCCTGAAAACGACAAATACCACCGTCTACTGTACCCTCGGTACTTACTAGTTCGGGATCACCTTCGCGGTCTTTTTCCGACTCGGTTAACATAGAGCGACCGCTGATTGATTGTTGGGGATTGCGATAGATTACACCTAGTTCGTTGAGCAAAATTTCCCGACTAGATCTCGATTGTTCCAGAGTAGGAGAATTGATTGTTTTTAGTAAAGCTGCGATCAAAAACTGATTGGAAAAAACCGAAAATTGTCGGATAAAATGTCGCAATTGGACATCTGTTGCTTGACCCAGGCTAAACCATTGAGTGTAGCGATTATTGGTGATAATGCGATGGTGTAATAAGTCGCGCTCAACTTCAGCAAGAAAGGATTGAAATTCTTTTACCTGCTTGGTTGTCAATTCACCTCGATCCAGACGGTTTGTGATCCGCGAAGAAATGTTTAGGTTATTTTTGGTTGGAGTTTGCATAGTCATCATAAAGTTACTCCTGAAGTTAAATTCGTCCAGCTAGAAGAATAGTCTTGGTCTTCCCATTGACTAGCTTGGGTGGTTAGTTGTAAAGGTCGAAAGCTATCAATCATCACTGCTAACTCCTCGGTTCGCTCTTTGCCAATTGAGCCTTCATACATTCCTGGATGGGGGCCATGGGGTATGCCATTAGGATGGACAGTTATTGATGTGGACTCTATGCCTTTGCGAGACATAAAATTCCCCTCGACATAGTAGATAACCTCATCGGAATCAAGATTGGAATGATTATAAGGAGCAGGAATAGCTTGGGGATGATAATCAAACAAACGTGGCACAAAGGAACACAGCACAAAACCAGAACCCGCAAAGGTTTGATGTACGGTCGGTGGCTGGTGAACTCGACCGGTAATTGGTTCGAAGTCCGCAATATTCAGCGCAAAAGGCCAAAGATATCCATCCCAACCAACAATGTCTAAAGGATGATGGTTGTAGAAGTAACAAGTTATGCCATTGCGAGCTTTAACGCGTACTTCAAATTCTCCTGATTCATCATGGGTGATTAACTGTTCTGGGGGACGAAGATCACGCTCACAATAGGGAGCAGATTCGAGAAACTGTCCGTATTGATTGAGATAGCGTTGAGGCGTTTCGATATGTCCCCAAGCTTCTATCACCAACATGCGCTGTGCTATATCTGCATCAGGAATAATGCGCCATAAAACCCCTGTGGGAATTACTAAATAATCTCCTGGCCTGTAGTGTAAGATGCCGTACTGACTCTCGACAATCCCACTGCCATGGTGCATAAAAATAATTTCATCCCCATGGGCAAAACGATACCAATAGCTCATCGCTTCCGTCGGTCGAGCTACAGAAATCTGGAGATCAGCATTGCCTATCAATAATACTCTGCTCGCGATCGCATCTCCCCCCTTTTGGATATTTTTCGTTCGCAGATGACGAGGACGCAAAGCTGTCGATTCTTCATAGGCGATTGCCACTGGCGGCTTCCAGACAATCTTTTGGATTTGGGTCGGAGGATGCAAGTGATAAAGCAGGGACTGCAAACCAGAGAAACCGTGAGTCCCGATGAGTTCTTCGTGATACAAAGACTCATCTGGCTGACGAAATTGAGTGTGACGTTTATGAGGAATTTTGCCTAGTTGATAGTAATAAGTCATGATTGCTTCCTCTGCTGGGCGTAAGCCTTGCGCTCCTACTAAAGATTGCCTCTGCGTATCTGTTCCCGTTCAATAGCTTCAAATAAAGCTTTAAAGTTCCCTTCCCCAAATCCCTGAGAACCACATCTTTGAATAATTTCAAAAAATAATGTGGGTCGATCTTCTACTGGTTGGGTAAAAATTTGTAGCAAATAACCATCGCGATCGCGGTCTACCAAAATTCCTAACTCTGCCAATTTCGCGATCGACTCATTAATTTTCCCCACTCTTGCTTCTAGGTTTTCGTAATAGCTAGAGGGGATAGCTAAAAACTTAACTCCAGAATCTCTGAGTTGAGAAACGGTTTGAATAATATTTTTAGTTGCTAAGGCTACATGTTGAATCCCTGCGCCGCAGTTATAGTCCAAATATTCCTGAATTTGAGATTTTCCTTGTCCTGCGGCTGGCTCATTGATCGGCAATTTGATCTTGCCTGTACTGTCTTGCATAACTTTAGACATCAGTGCTGAATATTCTGTCGCAATGGTTCCTTCATCAAAATGAACTAACAATTGAAAATCCATAGTCTGAGCAAAGAATTCCGCCCATATATCCATCGCCCCCAATTCCACATTGCCTACTACATGATCAATATGGGTCAAGCCAACACCGCGATCGCTAATCTTGTCTCTTAACTGAAAACCAGGAGCAAAAACGCCCTGATAGTTAGTTCTTTCAACAAATTTAATCAGAATCTCACCATAGGCATGAATCGCTGCATACCGAAAAATGCCCTGTTGATCTTGTTCTGTCGTAGGCGGGATAGCCCCGATGGCTCCTCGTCTAGTTGCTTCGCGATAGGCAAACTCAGCATTGGGAACTTCCAAAGCAATAACTGCCACTCCATCGCCATGTTGGAGAACGCTTTGAGCAATAGTATTATCAGGACTCAGAGCCGTACTGAACAGAAGACGAATATCGCCTTGCTCCATTAGGTAGGATGCTGTTTTGCGGTAGCCTGTCTCCAAACCTCGGTAGGCAGTATTAGCAAACCCTAAATTATGTTCATAAAACTGGGCAGCCTGTTTGGCATTCCCGACATAAAATTCGAGATGGTCAAATCCTTGAATAGGAAAAAATTCACTCATGAAAATCACTCCCTGATAGCATTATTATCAGCTTTTGGACTGCTTTCCATGGTTGACAAAGTTTTTGGAGAAATAGCTAAATACCGGAAAATATAATTCTCGATATATTTGTTTATTTATCGTCTCTATCTTACGTAAAGTCCAACTGCTGGCAAAACACCCCTAGCAAGTTAACGAAAATAATCGAATTGAATACTTGCTAAAAATTTAATTAGTCTTGTGGGCGATCGCAAACTGGTCTTCTCATTAATCCTAAAGATTATATGAGTATCAAAAATTAATTCTTAATCTTCTTCAAGTATAGATCATTCACAAAAAAACTTGATTTAAGCTGATTTTACAAAATAATTAACTCAAGACAACAAAAGAGAAAACTAGAATGCGATGGGCGATCGCGATGTCCAAAATATTAAGTTTTGCAAATTGACTTGACTTGAGTAATAAGTGTATATACACTTATCTACAGACTTAGTAAAATATTAGACAGTTGAATTGCGAAGCATCTATTGTTAAATCTGCCCTTAAGGCAAAAAACACCTGTTTGTGTAATCACCTACGCACAGCGGATCGGGTTGTACGGCAAATTTATGATGAGGCTTTGCGACCTTTGGGTCTTAAACCGACCCAGTTCACTCTCTTGAACGCTATTCTGCTCCGGGAACCAGTTAAGCAAAATGTCCTTGCTGAATGCACTTTAACCGATAGAACAACGCTAACCCGTAATCTATCATCCTTAGAGAGACAGGAATTGGTTCAGATCCAGCAGGGATCTGACCGTCGGGTTAAAGAAATCTCTCTTACTCTTAAAGGAAAACAGCTGTTGACAGAAGCTTATCCCTATTGGGAAAAGGCACAAACAAAAATAGAGGAACTCATCGGAAAAGGAGAACTATTCCAACTGCTAGCCGAGTTAAACGAAGTTACAGGTAAACTGAGCGGAAAATAAATTTTTTTACTCAATTAAGTGCATATACACTCTTTTGCTCATCAGGAAAAACCTAGTCTTGGGATTATTGCTTTTAGATGACTCAACCAGTCAGATTACACTATTTTACTGATTAACATTTTAAGGAGGTAAATCGATGGATATGCTAGTTATTTTTGGTCTTCAATTTGTTTTAAGTCTGATTGTATGTGCTTTGTTGGCGAAATGGTACTTAGTGCCATGGCTTACCAAGCAACCAACTCGTGAGGCTTTAATTTCCCTGATTATTCCCCATGCTTTTCGCCATATAGGCTTGGCCTTTTTAGTCCCAGGATTAGTTATTCAACCGCTGCCCAGCTTTTTTGCATACACTGCGGCCTATGGTGATTTCATCAGTGGCTTGCTGGCTATTTTTTCCCTAATCGTACTGCGAGCTCGTTGGAGATTGTCGCTAGGTTTGGTATGGCTGTTTAACATCGTTGGGACAGTGGATCTATTCAATGCCCTGCGTCAAGCAGAAGTTATCCCAAATTTGGGAACAACTTGGTTGATTCCGACATTTATAGTGCCGATTCTGTTAGTAACCCATGGCCTAATTTTTATTAGATTATTCCGAGAATTAGGTCGCTCTTTCAATTTACAAAAAGGTCAAGCAGCAAATATCCAATAAAAATGAGATTTGTTTTTAATGTTGAATCCAAATTTCATTTTGTCACATAAGTGCATGTACACGAAAATAGCAGTCCAGGGTTGTTGGAGTCCTGAAATCAGGAATTTATAAAGAGAGATAAGATCTATGAAACTTATTCACTAGTATTGGAGCTTAGCTCATCCCAATATTTCCAGAGGCAGAATAGGCAAACTATCCCAACTGAAACTTCAACTATGCCAGCCTCGACAAGAGAATCAACTGGCATTCCATCAACGACCATACTCGCAAACCTAAATAAGCCATAGGAAAGATACAACAAAGTCGCAAAAACCATTGAGGTAAAAGTGAGTTGAGACACAAATGCACCAGTAAATATTAGTACGCCAGAGGCTAATAATGCTCCCGATGAAGCTCGGATCTCACTTAGTAAATTGACGTTGCCGCCAATATCTATATTGTTTGTCGCATAAAAATCAACTGGGGATATTTGAATCATTCCGCCAATCGTGAGCGCAATTAACCCAGAAACACATAATACTATTTTGGGAAACTTAGACTTTGTCATTTTTTAAAATTTTGCGAGCAATTTTCTATAATCTTCGAAATATGGATTTGGCTTAATTTTTACTTGGATGTCATTGTAATCGATCGCCAAAACTCATTTATATCTCCGATAGATTGAAGATGGAACACTTGCTTGGTTGACTTTGCCTTTTCAACATAATCGCGATATTTAGGCGTAAGCTTTCGGTGGCATAGCCAAACTATGTAATAGGAATTTAAGGTACTTTTGACTAACGGACTATTTTGAGGATAACCTTCGGGTGCTACCCAAAAACCTTTGATAAATCGTTTTGTTACCCAGAAATAATGCTGGAGAACTGGCAGATCGAGATAGACTAAAGTATCTGCTGCTTCTAATCTTTTCCATACAGTATCTAACGAACCAAATCCATCGATAATCCAACGCTCTTGTTGTAAGATTTTTGCGTGGGCGGTTTTATATTCTTCGTCAGGAACTTTTTCCCCTCCTGGTTTGTATTGAAGGAGATCTAACACAACCAAAGGCAAAGCAGTCGTTTGAGCCAGACGCTTGCTCAGAGTGGACTTGCCACCTCCAGTATTACCAAATACGGCAACTCTCTTCATGATTGTATTTCTTACTTAGACTTTTTCGCTACGATAAATATCCCTTTAAACACCCCTTGACTATTGCTTGGTTGCCAATGATAGTCAATCGCAAAACCAGTATTTATTAAACTGTCTGACAATCCTTTCGTAGTAAAAACCTTAACCAATGGCATCAAACCGAAAAATCTTCCAATCGGCGCGATAATCTTAAACCACTTCATCTTATCTCCCAGGCAAACTGTACTGGTGACGAAGATTGCACCTGGTTTGAGCATTTTATAGACTTTGGTAATTACCTCCTCTTTGTTTGCTAGTAAGTGCAAAATATTGAGTCCTAATACAGCATCATAGCTACAGTCTTCTACTTCTAATTCTTCGATAGTTAATTGTTCAAAAGTGACATTACTAATATCTTGAGCTTCTGCCTTACCTTTGGCAATTTCAATCATTTCCGAAGAGAAATCGATCGCCCGAATATGTTGAACATGAGGTGCGTGAATGAGAGCAGTCGATCCCGTACCGCAACCAAACTCCAACACTTTCATGTCTGGCTTAAAATAATCCTGGGTGACTTTTAGTTTTTTTTGATAAGATGCTTCATCAGCAATGGGTTGTCTAGAATATTTGTCGGCAATTTTGTCCCAAAATTTAACAGATTGACTCATTTTACTGTCTAGATTCGTTTTTTGAATAGGAAAAAATTTACTCATGAAAACCACTCCCTGATAGCGTAAGAAGTAGATTTAAACTTTCTGCCGTCTGGCTTCAAGAGCGAAGCCCGATAATTAACTCAAGACGACAAAAGAAAAAACTAGAAATGCGACAAGTGATCGATAAGCTTCAATCAACCCTAGTTCTTTCTGATATTGATTACCCCTACATTATGAATCAAAATTAGAACTCTCCCTTCAACGCAGAATTACAGCGATCGCAGATTGTTGGGTCATCTTTAAATTCGCCTACAGTAGTAGAATAATTCCAACAGCGATCGCATTTTTTCCCATCAGCGTTAACAATAGCAATCGAGACCTTATCAGACTGACTTTTATATTCTGCTTTGGTAATCGCATCGATGCTATCTACCAACTCAACTTGAGAAGCGAGGAAGAAATAACGCAACTCATCTACCGATTTAGCATTTAAAGAATTAGTTGGATTAAGAGCAGCTAATTTAGCTTTTAACTCGTCATCCGCAAGAACCAGTAATACTTTTGCATCCAAAGAAGAACCGATCACTTTATCTTTTCTTGCCTCTTCCATGACCTTATTAACTTCGTCTCGCAGATTCCGAATCTCCTGCCAAAACTCTACCAATTCAGGATTTTGCCATGACGCATCAGTTTCTAACCAACCAGATTGGAAAACAGAATTATATCCAGTTTCATAGGGTAAAGATTGCCAGATATCTTCGGCCATATGACATAACACAGGAGCGATCGCTTTAGCCAAATTTTCTACTGCGATCGCCAAAACTGTCTGACAGCTACGACGACGAAAAGAACCCAAGCCACTTATATACAAGCGATCTTTGGCAATATCAAGATAGAAATTAGATAAATCTACCACACAGAAATTCTGAACAGTTTGGAAGAAACGATAAAACTGATAACTTTCGTAGGCATCGGTGATCTCGGCAAACACCTCAGTTATCCTATGCAGCATATATTTATCTAGTTCAGGTAAATCTTCATAGGCAACAGCATCCTTTTTCGGATCGAAATCATGTAAGTTACCCAACAAGAAACGGGAAGTATTGCGAATCTTGCGATAGATGTCTCCCAACTGTTTGACAATGCCTGCACCAATCCTCACATCAGAGGAATAATCCACCGAAGAAACCCATAACCTGAGAACGTCAGCACCATAGGGCGGTTCTTGTTTTTTGTTATTACCACCTTCGATAATGACTTTGGGATCTACCCCATTGCCTAAAGACTTACTCATTTTACGGCCATTGGAATCCACCACATAACCATGAGTTAGTACGGTCTTATAGGGTGCTGTGTCATTAACTGCCACACTGGTCAACAAACTAGACTGGAACCATCCTCGATGTTGATCACTCCCTTCGAGGTACATATCCACTGGATATTTTAAACCTCTTGCTTTGGCCACAGAAGCCCAAGATGAGCCGGAATCAAACCAGACATCCATTGTATCGGTACTTTTGCGATAGGTTTTTCCATTATTGTGGTAGGTCTCCGGTAATAATTCCTCTACAGACAATTCCCACCAGGCATCACTACCTTTCTCGGCAATGATAGCTTGCACATGGTTAATGGTTTCCTCTGTGAGCAAAGCTTCGTTCGTTTCTTCATCGTAGAAGACAGGAATTGGCACACCCCAACTACGCTGACGAGAGATACACCAATCGGAGCGATCGCTGACCATGGGCGTAATCCGATTTTCTCCTGCGGCAGGTATCCAGGTCACAGATTTAATAGCGTCTAAGGCAGCATCGCGAAATCCTTCTACAGAAGCAAACCATTGTTCAGTCGCCCGGAAAATAGTCGGTTTTTTCGTCCGCCAATCATAGGGATATTTATGGGCATATTCCTCATGTTTTAATAAGGTACCTGCTTCTTGAAGTGCATCGATGATTGCTTGGTTCCCGGCACTAACTTTCTCATTACCTTTGGCGACTACTTGCAAACCTGCAAAATTTCCAGCTTCTTCGGTAAACTTCCCACTATCATCTACGGGAGAAAGAATCGGTAAACCATATTTTTGTCCTGTGATGTAATCTTCCTGTCCATGTCCTGGAGCAGTATGAACTAAACCTGTACCAGATTCGGTAGTAATATAATCACCTCCAATTACTACTTTGCTGTCGCGATCGAATAACGGATGATGATAGGTAATGCCTTCTAAAACTTTTCCGAGAACAGTGGTTTTAATTGTTAAATCTGTTTCAAAGGTTGTAGCTAATTGCTCAACTAGATCCTTGGCAACAATAATATGTTTGCCTGATGTTTCCGCAACAGCATATTCGAGATCACCATTAACTGCTACGGCCAAATTACCGGGAATTGTCCAAGGTGTCGTAGTCCAAATTGCCACAGCTAAATTCGGGAGATACTGTTCTAATTCTTGAGCTTTGTCTCCCAAACTGATGACAGGAAAAGCAGCATAAATGCTAGGAGAAGTATGTCCTTCTGGGTATTCTAATTCGGCTTCTGCTAAAGCTGTACGGGAGCTAGGACTCCAATGCACAGGTTTGAGGCCGCGATAGATATAGCCTTTGAGTGCCATCTCACCAAATACAGCTATTTGAGCTGCTTCATATTCAGGGGTGAGAGTAAGATAGGGGTTTTCCCAATCCCCCCAAATTCCATACCTTTTAAAGCCTTCGAGTTGTTCTTGCTTGGCTTCTAGGGCAAATTGTTTAGCTTTTTGTCTTAGTTTGAGAGGGGTTAATCCTTGTCTCTCTTTGGACTTCATCTTCTGCAATACTTTTAGTTCGATGGGCAGTCCGTGACAGTCCCACCCAGGAATATAATCTGTTTTATGTCCCTGGAGCAGCTTATATTTGTTGATAATATCCTTAAGAATTTTATTCAAAGCATGACCCATATGTAGCGTTCCATTGGCATATGGTGGGCCATCATGGAGAATAAAGGGCTCTTTGGGGTTATTCTGTGACAGTTGCTCGTAAATTTGGTTTTCCGCCCAATAGTTCTGTAATTCTGGCTCGCGCTTCACGGCATTGGCGCGCATATTGAAGTCTGTCTGGGGAAGATTTACGGTTTCTTTGTAGCTTTTTGCTTCTGTCACAGTTTCAACGATCTGGCTAAGTTTTTTTGTACATCTTATATTATTACTTGTTGATGGTTTTATAGTCTCGATTCTTAAGCAATGTGATTTGCGCGAATCAAGATAAATTTATGATTGCTGCTAACAAAATTATGGATTTGCCATGCCCTACACGAAAACTCCTTTCTCTCAAGCTATTTTTCAGATGTTTGAAAATCTCGATACTTATCTTGATAAAAACTACAACTATCTTCCTCAGTCAGCAGTTAAGGTTTATCTTTTTGGCGGATGTGCAATACATTTACATATTGGGAATAGGGTTAGCAATGACATAGATGCTGAACTAGAAACAATTTCAAAGCTTAAGCCTATATCTATCCTAGAATCTGCGATTAAAGCAGTGAGTTTTGAGGATGAGGAAGGTGACTATTGTATGCTGGATTTTGATGGCAATTTCAACCCAACAATTGCCCCTATTCATCCTGACTATAAAGAGAGATCGTCACTCCTATATGTAACTCAATCAAGGTCAGTTTCTGTTTATTTAGTTTCTGCTGTAGATGTAGCAGTTTCCAAACTAGGACGATTTGAATTTGTCGACCGAAAAGATATTATTAATTTGTTTCAAAACAATATGTTTACGATAGAAGAGTTCATAGAGACTGCGGAAGAAGCGGAGAAATATTGTGGGGTAGCTACAGGTAAGCTAAGATTCAACATAGAGATGTCTATAGACCTTTTGAAGGAAAAGGCACCATGAGTTTAAACGCAAAATTTAGGAAGGTTATTAGCTCCTCTTTTTGTCATCTATCAGTAGAAGACTTGAAACCAATTGTCCTAGCTTTATGGCATGAAGGTTACATTCCAGAACTTAGTTTGAGCGAGTTAAATGCGGAAGAATTAAGAAAAGCTGGCTATTTGATAGATCGTTTTCGTGGCTATAACTGTGTTCCTAGATCTCAAAAACGTGAACTTGAGGGATTGGCTAGGAAGGTTGAGCAAAGTCTATCTGACATGTCGCAGGATTTAAATAATAGTAGTGTAGAAAACTTAGAACCTTTAGCTGAGAAATGGAATTTGAGCGAAGATATTTCTCATGTTATGTCCTCTTTGCTTCAATACCAGACTCGTCATTACCTTCATACATCTGCATAACTCATTAAATATTTAGCCGTCGGAGTTTAGCCGATTCAATTAAGGTGAGTTTATTGTTTCCTTAACCATGAATCAAGAACTATTACATAATCCCAAAGTAGGCAAAACTCTTTTTTAAGGGATATGATATGAGATCGCTAATATGAACCATTAATCATACTCATGATAAGATAATGTTGATTACTAACTAGGTTGCTATTATGTCTGATCGTATAACCATTACTTTAGAGAAAGAAATCTTTGAATTTTTAGAGTCTAAAGCTAAGGGGAATCGTAGTGCTTATATAAATAGTATTCTTAAGGCAGAAAAGCAACGTATTATTGCTGAACAAATATTTAAAGCTAATCAAGAAGAAGCTGAGGAATCTTATCAAGAAGAGTTAGCTGATTGGGATATTACCCTTAGTGATGGATTGCCCTAATGTCCTACAAACAATTAGAAATAAGATGGGTGGATCTAGAACCAACTAGAGGTGCAGAGACGAAGAAAAAAAGACCTTGTGTAATTATTCAGTCTGATATGGTTAATCGTGGTTCTAAAACAGTTGTCGTTGCCCCAATTTTACCTGGGCATAAAGATTGGCTTTTTGCTGTAAATATTTTTCCAAGTAAAGACAATGGATTGGATAAAGAAAGGCATATTAATCTCAAGCAATTAAGAGCGGTGGATGTTTCTAGAGTTCAAAATCTTCAGGGTAATTTAGAGAAAGAATATTTAAAAGCTATTCAAGATTCTTTGAAAATTGTCTTCGGTTAATATTGAAAACAACACGGTTATTGGCAATGATACTGGCATTACGATAAAGACGTTTAATATCTGATGGACTTTGCCACTGCGCACGCGATGCTTCATAAAACCATGCTTTTAGTGATTGTTCGGAATCAGGATATTTTTCCCAAAAACTACGTAAAGTGCTGCGGGCAATTATGCGCATAGCGTAAGATTCCGTTTCGATTTTATGTTTAGTAACCGAATAATACTACTACAGATTTTACTGGAGGCAATTCTGATTCCTATGCCTTTAAAAAATTCCTCATCTGACGCTTGATCATTCTTGAAATGGCGCTTAGCATAGCATTTTATTCTATTTTCCCAGATTTCACGATCGCTCTTTTGAGGACTCTGAGAATAAATCGGCAATATTGATCTTAACCAAACTGAGATTGTCAGAGATAGCAAAAAAATACTAGCTAATCTTTGCTTTCTGAAGCGTTTTAGAGAAAGCTTTTTCCAGAATCTAATGGATTTAAACACTGCTGATATAACTAGGTTTTGAAGAACTGCAATGACCTAATTATAGCGATCAGTCTACTCCAAATCAAGACACGACTTAGTAACATGCTTGAAATATATCGTGGAGTAGTATTATAATATCCCAACTCAGAATTAAGAAAATTATCTATAACGCAATAGTTGATTCCTTATCAATCACAAAATCTTGACTAGAATATAGTTCAATGTGTGATTCTGAAACTTCCACTGTATCCTGATTAATTAATCCTTCTAAACTATAACCATCTTCCTCTGTATCTGACATAGGATAATGCTCAACAATAGTTGCAACAGCACCCTTTTTAATACTAAATTCAGGAATATCTTCTTTTAATATAACTTGTGAAAATAAGGGAAATTTCATTTTTTATTACTCCTTATCGGGAAACAAAGTAACAAATCTTGTATTGCGATCGCGCTTCATTCCAAATTGCCTTTACTTTTAGCTTAATGCGATCGGGTGAAGCCTGGCACTTCGCGATCGCATTTAAATATAATATAATACTAAATATATAGCTTTCTTGCAAAATCTATGGATGCTAGTCAAACACAAAAAACATCAAGCTTTCAAAATGCCATTGCAGCGGTAGAAGCATTATCAACAGAAGAACAAACCTTACTGATACAGATTATTCAAGAACGCTTACAACAAAAGCAAAATAAACAAGTAGCATCAGATATTAAAGATACTAAAGGCTTTCAGGCATATTTAGCATCGAAACAAAAACGTTTTGAGGTTTATAAAAATCTTGCAGATTCCTGAATTTATAGATATTGAATTAGCCATTGCTATTCATGATGATTTAATCGATACCTTTGGTGGAAGTTTAGGAATAAGAGATCTTGGTTTGTTGGAATCAGCTCTTGCTCAACCTCAAGCTTCTTTTTTCGGTACTTTGTTACACAAAAATATAGAAGAACAAGCTGCTGCCTATCTTTATCATATTTGCAAAAACCATCCTTTTGTCGATGGAAACAAACGGACAGCTTTGGCTGCAATGGAAGCTTTTTTAGGAATAAATGGCTGGGAATTAAATATTTCCAATCAAGATTTAGAAAATCTAGTATTAGATGTTGCGAATGATAGATTAGACAAATCAAGTGTCACTGAGATAATCAAAGAGCATTTGATTCAAACTTGATATTGTAACTAAATGAACAGAAAAAAATTAGCGATCGCGATTTCTATCACGTAGAAGTTGTTGTTAATGAATAAGGTTTAATCAATATTTCTGCTGGAATTCCTAAATTTTGGTTTAAACGACGAATAATATCCAAAGTTAAAGGTTGTTGTTTGTTTAAAATTACCGTTACTTGTTCTTCAGTACCAATAATGGCTTCCAAATCTCGCTCAGATAATCCACGAGTTTCTAAGTAATAGAATATTGCAGAAATAGCATCTGGGGCTTCAATTGGATAATGTTTTTGTTCGTAAGCTTCGACTAATGTAGTTAGAATATCCAGATAATCGCACTCTGGAGA
Organism: Xenococcus sp. PCC 7305; assembly: GCF_000332055.1. Classification (GTDB taxonomy): domain Bacteria; phylum Cyanobacteriota; class Cyanobacteriia; order Cyanobacteriales; family Xenococcaceae; genus Xenococcus. The sequence continues at coordinate 27,045 of NZ_ALVZ01000168.1, forward strand.
ATTGGGTTCCGCATCAAAAAGTTTTTCGATTTGTTTAAGAGCATCTTGATAATCTAGTTCAGTTTTAATTGGGCGTAATTTCATAGCTATAATTTTCTAAATAGTTGTTGCATCTATTTTGTCGTATTCTTTGTGAGTTCCAAGAAAGCGAATAAAGATAATACTAATATCATATCTAACATGAACAATTAAGCGATAATCATTTCCTTTAATATTAAAAACAACGCGGTTGTTGGCAATAATACTCGCATTCCGATAAAGTCGTTTAATATCCGATGGACTTTGCCACTGTACGCGTGATGCTTCATAAAACCATGATTTTAAAGATTGTTCGGAGTCAGGATATTTTCCCCAAAAACTGCGTAAAGTACTACGGACAATAATTCGCATAAAGTCAGATTACGTTTCTATTTTTAATTGATAGTATTCTTTAGTTATTGATGGGTTTACGACTTCGACTTTACCCATATCCCCAAATTAAAGATTAATTGTAAAGTACATAGAGAAAAATACTTTGATCTTCACAGGGCCTATAAGCTAAAGATAAACTTAATTTATTTCAATATAAAATAACCTCAAAGTTGAATTGGATCTTGCTTTTGTTATATATAATACGTCTCAAGACTAAAGCAAAATTCTATAAATTCTGAAATGAGCAATGGATAATCAAATCTCTTTTAAAGCAGGAAAATTTTTTCAGATAGATAACTTTTTTGCGACTACCGCAGATCTTAATAGTGACGGAATCGCAGATCAAGTAGTGATCACTGATAATACTGTTTCCATTGCCATTGGTCAGAATGATGGTACGTTTGCTAATACCTTTAATTACGCTGTCGGAAGATTTCCCCAAGAAGTTACCATTGCAGATTTTGATAATAACGGTAGCTTAGACATTGCAGTTGCCAATAGTTTTTTTGATGAAGATGTTTCTTTGCTTTTAGGAAATGGTGATGGTACTTTTGTGGGGGCGCAGACCTTTCCTATTATTAGTACTGACCAGAGAATTGATCTAGACTTTCTCGTCACAGCAGATTTCAATAATGATGGGATTGTTGATGTCGCCACCCAAAATCCGAGTTTTAACTTTTTCTCTGGAGAATTTTTTCCTGGTTTCGCCTCAGTATTGATCGGGAATGGTGATGGCACTTTTGCTGAACCCGTGCAATTCCCCGTCGAAAATTCAGAATCAGTGATTACTGTTGGTGATTTTAATAACGATGGCAATGTAGATTTGGCAACGGGAGATAATGGATTAGAGTCAGGGAAGATATCCGTTCTATTTGGCAATGGAGATGGTACTTTTGCTACTCCCATTGATACCACAATAAATAGTAGTCTATATCCTAGTGGGCTTACCACAGCAGATTTTAACGGTGATGGATTTGATGATCTCGTCTTTGCTGATTATAGTGGCTATTTTTACGATCCGATATATTTCCCCACGGGGAATGGTTCTTCGAGTGGGTTTAGTAATCGCGATCGCGTCGGGATTTTATTAAGCAATGGAGATGGCACATTTGCCGAACCGCAGAATCTTAAAGTACTTGTTGGGCCTAAAGATCCCACAATAGGAGACTTTAACGGCGATGGTGTTTTAGATATTGCTGTTGGTAACTATGCTTTACCCTACGGCAGTATTGTTCCTAGTACAGTTTCCATTTTGCTCGGAAATGGCGATGGCAGTTTTGCAGATAGCGTCGAATATGATGTGGGAGAACGTCCTAATGAAATTGCGATAGGAGATTTTAATGGGGATGGTGTTAGCGATCTAGCAGTGGCCAATGTAGGCTCTAATTTTATCTCTGTTTTAGAGGGAAATAATGATGGCACTTTTAACGCAGCAAAGAACATCCCGATTAGCGAAGAGCCCTATGGCGGAGCTTACAACGTCAGTGTGGAAGATATTGACGGTGATGGCATTAACGATTTAGTAGTTGGTACTACTAGCAGTGAAGTGGTGGTATTACAAGGTGAAGGAAATAGTAATTTTTCTCTTAGTCAAACTGCTAATACGGGTGCTTTTCTCTCTTCAACTTTTACTACCGCAGATTTGGATAACGATGGCAATCCCGATGTCTTAGGAATTAGAGATCGCGATCTGGTTGTTTTAAACAATGATGGCAATGGGAATTTAGAAGCTACAAAAACTATAGAAGTGCCAGGCTATGATAGTTACTCTTTGGCTAGCGGTGATTTTAACGGTGATGGTATTGCCGATTTTGCCGTGGCTGATGGGGGAGTTTCGATTCTGATTTCTAATGGAGATGGTAGTTTTACTGATTCCGTAGTTGACGACATTACTAATACTAGAGAAATTGCTACTACTGATATTAACCGTGATGGCGTTCTGGATTTAGTTGTCACCAATGATAATGTCACTACTCTTTTAGGTAATGGGGATGGTAGTTTTGCTAATCCAGTAACTTATGAGGTTGATACTCCTTCTGTTGTAGCTGTTGAAGATCTCAACCAAGATGGTATTGTCGATATAGTCACGGGAACTACTGTTGGTTCTCAACAAGATGCCGTGTCCGTATTGCTCGGAAAGGCAGATGGCACCTTTGAAGATGCGGTAAATTACAACACAAGTTTTCTTTATGAAAGTAGATTTGAGCCTAATACACCTCCGTTAGAAATCAAACTGGAAGATTTTGATGGTGATGGCTTAGTTGATATTGCCACAGGAAATATTAGTAGCAGTAATGTGGTGGTACTTGCTGGAAATGGGGATGGAACCTTTGTTGATACTCCTGCAATAGACGATGAATCTGATAATTTTAGTTTACTGGTAGATCTTAATAATGATGGCAATCTTGATTTGCTGGGAAATCGTTTACAGAGATTAGGCAATGGTGATGGAACTTTCGGAGAGGTATCAGAATTTTCTGAATATTCTTATCGACAATATAATGTTACTTCTGCAGATTTTAATGGTGATGGGGTAGACGACCTGGTTGTTAATAATTCAAGGTTAGTTTTTGGTTACGGTTTTCGCATTGAAGATAATATTTCTGTTTTATTAAACGATGGCACAGGTACCTTTGATGTTCAAGTTTCTTTAACTAGTAGTAATGAAAACTCTGTGGTGAAGAAAGGAGATTTTAATGGGGATGGATTTGTTGATCTTGCCATTTCTAATGATTTATTTACCTCTGGCTTTAATGATTATTACTATCGAGAATTAGATAGCTCTCGGGTATCAGTATTATTAAGTAACAATAATGGTACTTTCAGTGATGCAATTAATACTGAGATTACCATAAATAATTCTATTTTAGCCGCAACAGATTTGGATAATAATGGAATCGATGACATTATTACGAAAGAAGCTCTACAGTTTGGCAATGGGGATGGAACTTTTGCTAATCCAATTCCGTTAGATGCAACCTTAGCAGAAGCAATAGAATCGTCTGATAGTTATAGTAGTTCTGTTATTATTCCGGAAGATTTTAATGGTGATGGCAATATCGATTTAGCAACCGCAGTTATTAGTTATGAGAATAATAAGGTATCTATTGTTTTAGGAAATGGCGATGGCACATTTGAGCCAGGAGGAGAATTAATTTCAGGTTTTGATATCACGGATATCGATGTTAGTGATTATGACGGTGATGGGATTGCAGATATTGCTGCTGCTAATAGCATAGAGAATAGTGTTTCTGTATTTGCTGGCAATGGTGATGGTACGTTCCAAGATGTGGTTAAGTTTGCCACAGGACGCAATCCGAGCAATCTAATTTCTGGTGATTTAGATAATAATGGCAATAATGATTTGTTGGCAGTTAATGATTTTTCAGACGATATTTCAATTCTGCTAAATGATAATGAAACTAGCATTCCTGTTAACGTTCCTCCTGTTGCTGTAGCAGATAACTTTACCATCAACGAAAATCAAATTGCCACGGGTAATGTTTTAAATAATGATACTGATGCTGATGGAGATACCTTAACGGTGACAGCAATTAATGGCAATAGTAATAATATTGGTCAGCAAATTACTTTACCTAGTGGAGTCCTACTTGCTCTCAACAGTAATGGCACCTTTAGTTATGATCCCAATTCAGTTTTTGATGACCTTAATACTGGAGAAACTGCCACAGATAACTTTACCTACACAATCTCTGACGGCAATGGTGGCACTGATATGGCTACAGTGAGAATTACCATTAATGGTCTGGGTGATAATAGCGAAATTATTACAGGAACTACAGGAAACGATACGCTCTTTGGGACAGCAGGAAATGATGTCTTCCAGAGTTTAGCAGGCAGCGATCGCATCTTTGGTTTAGCCGGTAATGATTTCATTCAAGATGATATTGGGTTTGACACTATCTTCGGTGGCAATGGCAGAGATACAATTATCGGCGGCCGAGGCAATGACGTTTTAAGAGGCAATGCGGGTAACGATATTGTAGAGGGGAGTTCCGGATGGGACACTCTCTTTGGTAACAATAATAATGACACTCTCTTCGGTGGTTTAGGTAATGATGAATTGCGAGGAGATAATGGTAATGATTTTCTTGATGGTGGGAAAGGAGAGGATCTTATTTTCGGTGGCCGAGGTGCGGATCAGTTTGTTCTCAGAGCTGGTGATGGGACAGATAGAATCGTTGATTATCGCGATGGTTTGGATAAATTTGTGCTTACTGGTGGCTTAGAATTTAGCGATCTTAGAACAGTACAAAATATTAATAATACGCAAATACAAGTAATAGCAACAGGAGAAGTTTTAGCGAATCTTAATTCTGTGACGGCTAACTTCTTAAATCAAGATGACTTTATTGTTGAAAGTTAGCAATAAAAAATTTTTAACCTAAAACCTACCACCTAAAACCTAACACCAGTCCTGACTAGACCATGAATTACTAAGTTGTGTTCTCTTTCACACTCACTAATTTTGTGTATATTTGTAAAGGCAGTAAACTTTCGTAACTTCGTATTATGGCTGAGATAGCAACAACTCCAGAAAAGGTTCTCGAACAATTAAAGTGGCGTTACGCGGTCAAAAAATTTGATCCGACAAAAAAAATTCCTGATTCCGTCTGGAAGGTATTAGAACAAAGCTTGGTGCTTTCTCCCTCTTCTTTTGGCTTGCAACCTTGGAAATTTTTCGTTGTCAACAACCAGGAAATGCGGGAACAACTATTGCCCCATTCCTGGGGACAAAAACAAGTTATTGATGCTTCTCATATGGTAGTTTTGGCTATCAAAAAAGACCTTAATGAAGCTGATGTTGATCGTTATATGGAGCGGATGTCGGAAGTCCAGAATGTTCCGCTAGAAAACCTAGAAAAATTTGGCGGGATGGTAAAAGGTTTTATTACCAATCCACCCTATCCTTTTGAGGTTGATGATTGGTCAACTAGACAAACTTATATTGCCCTAGGATTTTTCATGACCGCAGCAGCAATGTTGGGCATTGATACTTGTCCGATGGAAGGATTTATTCCTAGTAAATATGATGAGGTTTTGGGTTTACCAGAACAAGGATATAGTGCGGTGGTAGTTTGCCCTCTTGGCTATCGTGCTGAAGATGACAAATATGCAACTAATCCTAAAGTTCGTTTCCCGACAGAGGAAGTGGTGACATATATTGACTAGTGGTGTTGTTCGGAAGTGATGGGGAATTAGGGAATTAGGGTAATGGGGTAATGGGGAATTAGGGAGAATATTTTCCTTTTGATTAAATGTCCCAAGTTGAACCGCGAAGTAATAGGCTTTTCCCTAGATCCCCAAATCCCTAAGTCCCTATTCAGAACTAGTAAATTTTGTACTCATCGAACTCACGTTTTACTAGGGTTGAAAAACAGTTCTTGCTCTTCTGGATAAAACCTAACACCTAAAACCTAAAACCTAAAACCTTCTCCTCACATCGTGCCTTTCACTCTATCTTTGAGCATTGGTAACCATTCAATTAATAAGTCTGCCAATTTCTCATTTTTCTTGGATATATTTAGTGGTGCTAAATGTTTGCCGTCAAGTTCTTTGAATAAGGGTGGTTGCGGTTCGGTCGGTAAGTTATCCAATAAAAATTGGATTGTTCCCGCTTTAGCTTCCACATCATCATTTTTGAACTTGACAATCGAAGTAAAGTGAAACAAATTGTCTTTGACTCCGTTTTCGTCCTTTTTAATTAAACATTCTGTTTCTTCTTTCGAGGGTCGAGCATCGATAAAGTTTTTCACCAAATCTGCGATCGCCTTAATCGGAATAGCGCCTTCAATTCCCGTAATCACTGGTGCCATCAGAATCGAGGATTGATTCTCTAGGGAAACATATTCAGGATCTTTGATTTGTGCGATCGCCTTTTGAATCTTTTTGATCTGTTTCTCATTAGTAATGCATTCACCAAGCAGAGCCGAAATTTGTTCAACGTCGCCGTCTTTGCTACACAAATTTCCTAGTCGTTTAACATCACCCAAGACTTCTAATAGGGCAACATATTTACAACCCAAACTATGACCTAGCCAAAAATAATCACCTTCTCGAAATTTTTGAGGATCTGAGTAGAGCTCAAGATTTTTATACGTACCTTCCCCGTAAATACCATTACGACGCTCAGCTTCAGCTTTAATCGCTTCTCTTAACGGCTTCGCATTTTTGACTAAATTAAGTGCTACCAACCAGTGATTTAAGGTAAATCGAAATGGCAGGGCAATAATGGTATAGCCTTCTTGAAATACACGACGCAGAATATAACGGTAAAATACGGTAGGAAAACTACCAAATCCTGCTCCGCCAATAAAATAGACTACTCCTTTGGGTTCAGGATGGATTAAAACCCAATTTTTATATATATACTTAAAGAGCAAATCAGAATCAGGATCTAAACCGAGATCGGGTAATTGTCTTTCGCTATAGCGCTCGGTAAATAACAAAGCTAAGGTCATCAAAAATTCTGAGGTGCTACCAATTAAAGTTCCAAATTGAGAAATTGGTAGGGCATTGCCGATAAGAGCCACTAAGGTTCCGAAAAATAACCAAGACCATTTTCCTTTCGTCCGAATCCAGAAACCAAGCCCAATCAGCAACACAACAATCGTGACAACAATAGTAATAATGGGCGGAGAAGTTTGTTTTGCTGTGTAACGCAACATGCCAGCAAAATATACTGGTTGTAATTCTAACCCAATGTATCTAGTTAAGATATCGGTTATCCCCAATCCCAGTGCCAGTATCCAAGCCGAAATTCTCACTATAGGGATAGCCCAACCTGCCCCTGCGCGATTGGCTAATTCAAAACCGACAACAATGAGAAATGGTAAGCAAAGATAATGAACTAAAAAACGAATCTGACTAAGAAGTTGTAAGAGTTGTCCTTCCCCAAGTAGAGTGCCGCTTGCGAGAACTAGGTTGTCGTAGGAAAGGCTAATCAGGATAACTGGCAAAACAATCATGGCCAGACTATTAGATTGTAGCCAGAGACGAATCGACCAGCCGATCAGGAATAATTCCGCGATCGCAAGGAGCAAATGTCCTAAAGGATAGAGTTGAGAAATCATAATGAATTTCTAAAATTAGAGTTTGCTTAAAGTAAAAACTGCTTACTGTTGTTGAATGAGATTTTTAGCTTCTACGCCTTTTTGGTAGACGAGCCAGGTGAAAATGAGCACTCCGGCTTCTGTTCCTCCAAAATCATGCAAAATATGAAACAAAGCATTTAGCGGAATATTAGGATCGCTGAGAGTGCCACCATATTTATCCAGGAGAAAGATAAAAGCTAAATTGACTCCAACAGAGAAGAGGGGAAAGAGAATTATTTTCCAGGTTTGGAGTAATTTGTAACCGCGATAGGTGAGAACAGTAAAAACTAAAGTGAGAGCAATATAAATGGGAATCTTGTAACTGGCATTATTGGCTTCATACCCTAGAGGATAGAGAATTGAGACGGCTAATAGTAATAGAGCAAATACGATATTAATTGTATGGGTTACGAAGGTTTCTTGTTCTACTAAGCCCCCTGCCCATAGAGCAAAGGCGGAAATCAGGAAGAAATAGAACATGAAATTCAGCATTGTAAACTGATTTTGGTAATACCAACATTGAGTCACATGCCAGCCAATTTCTGATGCTATGGAGACCATGATGAAAGATAATCCGAGTTGTGAGGCAAAAATGGATTTGTTGGGAACTCCTAATCTTTTTAAGCTTTGATAAAAGACTCGCATGGCTAGGGGGATCAAGGCAAAGGTCAAAACATGGGTGATGATTAGAGCAATTTTCCAGCCTCCCAGTACACAGACTGGGGATACTCCTGGGGGCAATTTGGCTGCGCCTGGTAATGTTGTGAGAATATAACCAAACCCGGCAAGAGCAATCACAAAGCACAAGGCAAAGACTATTAAGTTCGGAGTGAATATTTGATCTTCAGCTTCTTTCTGTAATCTATTCTGCGGTTGAGTTGCCATCGGAGTTTTCCTCACATTAAATAGCTACGAGAGCGAGTAGATGAGATGGCGCTACGCGCAAGTCAAGAGTCAAGAGTCAAGAGTCAAGAGTCAAGAGTCAA
>NZ_ALVZ01000169.1 GCF_000332055.1 Xenococcus sp. PCC 7305
CTTTCAACCCAACCTAGAGCGAAATGGTCGCTGCAACTGCGTAAGCTGGAAGAATTACTGGGACTCAGTTCCAGAGTAGATTTTGACAAACCTAGGAAAAATTGTCGTATTTCTTCTTCAATTACAGTAGATACCATTCTATCAAAAGCCTGAAATCTTTGCCAGACTTGTTTCTTAGAGTTTTGTCGAACCCCCTAGGGATTTCGCCCACGCTTAGGCTCGTCAAAAACAAGAAAAAATGAGGATGGATTCCTCCTTGCTCGGAGGTGATTAAGTAGCCATCACAGTAGTACGTCTACACCACATATTGCTGGGGGCGCACCTTATTCCCATCTTTCGATGGCAGCATCAGGGCGGACAGCTACTAGGGTCAGAAAGCAATCTGTCTGCCGACAGTAAAACTAACCCACATTTAACATAGTTCAGCGGTTCCAGAAGAACATGACCTACGGCGCGATTGATTTGTCAAATATTGTATGTAATTTTCAAGGTTCTGATCTGTTTTTTGTTAATAATTTTTACGATCGCACTTTCAATAGGACTCGGAGCGATCGCAATAAGCATACAGAGCAATTTCTTTAGCTTGCTCATTTGGGCTGCCACGAATGGGTTGTTTACTCTCTTCAACAAGAATTCCTGCTTTAGATGCTTGTGATTTGATATTTTCTATTAATCTGCCATAACTCCAGCTATGAGCATTCGTACGGTATTTTTTGGCATATTCTTTTTGTTTTTCAATACAGCCTGGAATTTTAGATTCTGCTCTTGCTTGGACTTCCGTGTGAATGATGTCTCTGATATCTCCGACTTGGGGCACGACAATGCTACCTGCCTGATAATCTTTAGCTAGTTTAATGATTGCTTTAGCTAAAAGACGATCAAGATATTGCCCTAATTCTGATTCACCAAATTTATTATTGGCATTATGTCTTTGAGCAACGTTTCTTTTGCGAGACAGTAACTGCTTTTGTTGTCTTTGCCGATTGAGGAGATGATAATTCTTTTTCCCCAGAAGTTGTTTAGTGCTTTGATAAACAATGACTTTTCCTGTCTCACCATCAACTATTGCTGCGGTAGCAGGATTATCTAATCTCATAGAAATTCCTAGCAAGACATTAGATTTACCTCTATACAGAGGTTTACTGGAACGAGGGAAAGGGTTATTAATTCGGTCAAGGGATGTTTGCTTGCGTTTAACAAATGCTTGTTGTTTTTGATTGAGATCTCCTTTTTCTTTAATGTCAGTAAGAGTTTTTGCGATCGCATTAGCTTTTTCTTGACGAATCAATTCTGTTCCTTCGGCGTTTAAAAGCAGAGTTTCAAACGTACAGCGAAGGATGAGGCGATTGACATCCCAAGATTTTCCTTTCCCCTTTCTCTCTTGCCAAAATATTCTGGCAGAACGCAGAGCGAATAAGGCACTGGAATGATTGTTTTTACTAGCTTTTTTGATTTCTTGATCTTCGTAGAAGCGTTGAAATACAGTGAGTTGCCTTTTGTCACAATAGATTTGAAATATGTGTTTTCCTAAGCCATTAAATTTTACGCAAAGACGATCTTTTTCATTTTTACTCCAAGTCAAATCTCCATTAGATTCGTAAGCAATAGGGTAGGGAACAGACTTCGGTTCTGTTAGTAATTTGTCTTGCCACGATTTTGCTTGGGCTTCATCTTGAGGTACTTGAGTTGTGGCAGTTAAGAGTGTATCTAGCCATGTTTGACCTGTTAGGTCTCTTCCTTGTGGCGCTTTCCCATTCAGTTTTTCTGTAAGTCGAGCTATTTTTATTTCAGTTTTGCGACGACGTTTAGCCAACTTTTTCGGATCTTCAGGTTTTTGGCGTATTTTGCAGCCATTTTTTAGGAGATAAGCGATCGCGTTACGAGTAAAAGTATCTTCAGTTTCGTCATACAAACTGAATAACTGATTGGAGATGCCTCTATTCTCTTCAGTTAAATCATTATCAAGAATTTGAGTTGCTTTGAGTTTAATATCTTCTAAAGTGTGATCGCAATAAACCTCTAATTCTTCATCGCTTTTTAGCATTGATATCCAACGTTCTTGTCCTTGTAGTTGAAATTCCCAGCGTTGCTGAAGTTTAAGCCAAGATTTATAGATGTATTCGACTAGAGAAATTGCAGAACTATAAAATCTACCTGGCTGCCCGACGAATTGGGGATCTGTCCTTAACGGTAGGCAAAGATTTTTAACTGTTCCAGGTGGAGTATTTCCTCTCCTTTTCCAAGTTTCAAGATCTGGATGTTCTGCTAACAGCCTTAAAAGTTCATTTATCAATGGGGTATTTTTCTCGACCATCATTTGCCATAGTTGACGGCGAGTTTCTTCTGGGGCTATTAAACGACATTGAATTGTAATGTTACTCATAAATATTAATCTACTTCAAAAACACATTATGTATTTTTAAATTTAACAATTTTTCATATATGGCTTCTTTCTCATGGCATCATTGTTGATTATGGGAGAAGCTTTTTTTACAAGTACGGAAGCATCAAAAATTACGGGCTGTTCTCGTCGGCAGTTGCAATATTGGCGGCGGCAAGGGGTTGTTGTTCCTACAGTCAATCCTGGAGGCAAGGGACGCAACGTTTATTACAGCGAATCAGATTTATTGATTTTGGCAGTAATGGAATATTTGCTATCGATTGGGTTGAATTTTGATACTTCTTTGACAGCTTTAAACATTCTTATGACGAAAAATTTATTTTTGTCAGCTAAGTCGTGGACAAAAGATCAAACTCGTTTAATGTTTTTCTTGAGTTTAGACAATGAAGAGGTTCGGTTAGAGAATTTTAATGTTGAGTTGGCTAAACAGAAGTTAGAAGAAGGATATCCGGTTATTCCTTTTTGCTGCGATCGCATTTATGATAAGTTGCAATCTAACCTTAAATATTTTCATCAAGGACAATCTGATATTAGTTGCAGAGAAAATAATTGAGATAGTTCTAAGTGCAGGACAAAACCACTGAATCCAGCTTCGTAGGCACTGTGAATCTCTGCTCCAGCAAAATAATTTAACAGTTGTTGAGCTAAGTTTTGGGGATTGGCTACTGTTGTCCATTTCTTGACTATTGTTTGCTTCACTCGTGCTACTACCACGTAACTCTTTTTATGAACGTCGATACCGACGTAGATTTGTTCGCCTTCATATGATTGGATGGGTGTAGTGTTTTTCATTGCCTCTACCCTCTGAGTTTTCGTCTTATTATTTAAGCTATCAGGGACAGTGCTTCTTTGACTTCCCTCTTATCCACCATAGGAACATATAGAGCCTATTTAAATTCTGTAGAGTCTTTACTTGATAACTTAGACAAACTGGACAGTAATAAGTTTTTTTGTGTTTTGTAAATGACTTCAGGCGGCCAAGTCTGAATTTTCAGGGACTAGAAAATGCCTGATTTTAGCCCTAAGTAATTTATCCAGAAGCAGAGCTGGTCTACTTTGAGATAAATTGGCTTCAAGTTGATTCTGGAGTGCCAGAAGGACAATTCGTTCAGTGGGATAGCCGTGCTTGGGGAGACTACGAAACCAGAGAGGAAAATGCTGCCAAATAGTTTTGGGCATCTCCAAAGCGAGAACTTGGAGCAGTCCCAAGGCAATAGCATTGAGATTGATAAAGCGCTCAAAGGATTCTACTTTAACCGATATTTGTGTTTGAATTGTCTGGGGATAGTCGTTTAATCGTAGATTTTGAGGCCATTTCGCGGCTCGCTCCATTGACTTGAGCCAGAAGCGATAGCTAAACCCGCCCAGCAGATGTAGAATAGTGCGGAAACTGACCTCAATTTTGAAACGCCAACCATAGGCTTCAATTACCTCTGTTCCAGTTAAGCTCAAGTCGCTTGATAGCAAGATAATCCGCTTACCAGAAGGTAGCTGAGTCAAAACGAAGAGCACAGGCACCTTGGGACTATCCCAATAAAACTCAAAACATTGGTAATAGACCTTCATTGATTGACCGTATAGCCAAACTGAAGCTTGATTGCACAGCTCAATGGGAGCAAACAACTCGCATAACTTAATATTACTACCCCATTGGCGAAGTCGTCGGTGGCCCATGCTTGCCAGGACGACGAGAGAAAGCTGCATGAGCAACCGTGGTAATGCGCACCCGACTAATTAGATGAATGCCTTGCTCTCGAAATGGAGCCAACACTTTGGCCGAGGCATAGTATGCATCCAAAAGCACATAGCTACCCTTTTCCATGTATTTCACGCATAGTAGTGCCATTTTATCCACTAACGTAACTGCTGCATCTTCCTCAATTCCATCATGAACTTTGAGCACAATTAGACTCGCAAATAACGCTTTATCCGCACTCAACAATAAACCTAAGGCACTGAAATAATGCCCTCGAATCCATTCCGGCTTACTCACATCCTCTGACTCTTGGTGTAATCTTTTGACCCCTGGCATCTTACGTCCTTCTTTTCCCACTTTGATGCCATCTCCAACATACACTCGCTGACCCTTGAGCTGATGCACAGCAGAGTGCTTTTTGAGCCAATCTCCCCAGCAATTACACAAGTCATCCACACTAAATGCGCTAGATTTAAACCAATGAAGTGCCTGATGATAATAGCCTTCCCCTAAGCCCAATGAATTCAGATAGCTGGTGACCGCAGGCGGTTGCCTGTTCAATAGGATTCCCCACAGCAGCAGGACAAACCACTCAAAGGTGGCTTCTCTTCTAAACACTGGTCGGAACTGAACCATTATTTGCTCAAGACGCTGATACAATTCTCTCATTACACTGACTGGTTGTGATTATCTCAGTCAGTATCTGACATTTCTTACTCAAGGAGTATAGGGATGTCTTTCTTCTCTCAACAAGAACTTCTCACTGTCCAGAATCAAAACTCTTATCTAAAATAAGTATTACTTCAATCATGATCGCTGCTGTTGTCGGTGGCACAATGTATCTCACTACGAATCCAGAGCAAAGTAAAACCTTTAGTCATAATTCCGCTGTAGCCCAAGATGTTAATGCAGTCGCTTTAGCTAGCGTTTGGGACCGAGAAACCGAACCAGATTACTCAGGAACTTTAGAGATGACCGTGTACCGTAGCCCATCCTGTGGTTGCTGCGGGGTATGGATTGAACATGCCAAAAAACATGGCTTTAAGATTAAAGATATCAAAACCGAATCAATAGAAGCACTGAAGCAAGAATACAATGTGCCTTCCGAATTAGTTTCATGTCACACAGCGATTATTGATGGCTATGTGATGGAAGGACATATTCCCGCCGACGACATCAAGCGTTTCTTAGAACAAAAAAATGAATTAGCTGGTTTAGCCGTACCGGTCATGCCTTTGGGAACCCCTGGAATGGAAGCCGGAGATCTCAAACAACCATTTCAAATATTGGCATTTAATGACAAGGGGGAAGTCGAAGTATTCAAACAATACCTTCGCCAAATGAGAAGTGAAATTTTGGAGTGAAGTCAAGAGGGCTTTTATAGGAAACTAGGTTTTGCCGAAACAAAGTTCCGAGAAAGCCCATGCCAGAAATTCTAGCACTACTGAGCTGTTTGACATTCGACCTCAATAACACCAGCCTGAAGCATCTGAGTGTAATAATTCAAGCGATGTTAGCGATGACAGGTCGAGTAACGATGCTGGGGATATCGCGCTGGGCGGGAAAAGGAGGCAGTTATCGAACCATTCAAAGATTTTTCTCCAGCCCGAAGAACTGGCCGACGCTAATGTGGGTGTTCTTTCGCACCCATTGCTTTTGCCCTGAAGAAAAGTACGCGATTGCAGGGGATGAAGTGGTTACCACCAAATCAGGTCATAAGACCTATGGGGTAGATTGGTTTTTTTCTAGTTTGGCACAGCGTCCGGTGAAAGGATTGGCCTTCTTTGCACTATCTCTGGTGGGTCTGGAACAAAGACAATCTTATCCTCTGCGAATCGAACAGGTAATTAGACCTGTAGTCAAAGCGAAAGCTTCTCCCCGAGAGCCTTCAACTCAGACCAAAGGCAAACGAGGTCGTCCCAAAGGTTCGAAGAACAAGGATAAAACTCAGGTCAATCTTTCCCGTGAACTTTTGCAGATTCGAGGCATGCTGTCAGCTTTGCTCAATACAATCGGAGGCAGTATTCCCCTCGAATATTTACTCCTCGATGGTAAGTTTGGTCACAACGCTGCCATGCAAATGACCCTTCAGATGGGCTTACATCTAGTGAGCAAGTTGCGTTATGACAGTGCTTTATTCTTGCCTTACCAAGGTTCTAATTCTCGACGCAAATATGGCGATAAACTTAACCCCCGTCAGATGGGTCGAGAATTTCTCTGCCAGAGCAGCACCGAAGAAGACTGGCGCACCGACATCTATCAGGTGCAAGTTCTCCATAAGGAATTTGCCCAACCCATTAATCTGGTGATTCTACTCAAAACTAACATCAAAACCCAACAACAAGGGCATGTCCTCTTATTCTCTAGTGACTTAGAACTTACCGCCAATCAGCTCATTGAGCTCTACTCCTTGAGGTTTCAAATTGAATTGAATTTCCGTGATGCCAAACAATTCTGGGGCTTGGAGGATTTTATGAATGTCTCCCAAACTGCTGTAACTAATGCTGTGAATCTTTCTTTCTTTATGGTCAATCTCTCCCGTCGGCTCTTACAAGACTTTCAATGTCCTCACTGCCCGCAGTTTAGCCTCCTCGATCTCAAGGCACTATATCGCGCTTTTAAATATGTCGAAGAAGTCATTAAATTACTTCCGCAAAAACCTGAGTCTATTTTATTTTCTCGCATCTTGAACCAGGTTGCTAACCTTGGGGCGATTCACTCGGTTAGGGTTCCCGATATTTCATCTCAATAACATCCCATTACTGGCTAAAATTGCGACCTCTTGCTCAAAAACTCTTGACCAGGGGTACTTTCTCTGTTCTTTTTTTGGCTATGGTATTGTCATCCTTTTCATATTCACGTCAATCATTTTCAAGTTATTAGTCGTAATGGTCAACCAGAATCATTTCTAAGATAAGTCAACATTAAGTCTTGAGATTTGTTAACTTTTCTGGTTCGTTTCATCCCGATTTCATTTTTATCTGGAAATGTGAAAAGTAGATGTTCGAGCAGAGAGTTAATCCGAGTTTTTTTAACTTTTATTTCAGCGAGCAAACTCTTTGGTTAACTAGAGAGTTTATCATAATCCTAAGGGAAATGTAAATGAACCTAATCAGTAAAACCTTTAATAGTGCTGTGTTAGCTGGACTGGCATTGCTAATGCTGAGTGTAACTCCATCTTGGTCGCAAACAACACCAGAAATCCCAACAACACCCGCTGATACCACGTCGGAAATGCCCATGACCCCAGAGAAAATGCGACAACAGCAACAACAAATGATGGGTCAGATGCAACAGAGAATGGGTCAAATGAATCAAATGATGGCTCAAATGACCCCAGAACAAATTCGCCAGCATCATGAACAAATGATGGAACACATGGAACACATGGAACAGATGATGGGACAGATGGACAAAATGATGGAACAGAAGAACCCCACGACAGAAGATGGGTCTGGGATGCTGGAAAATCCTGACCACCATCCTGAGCAAGAAATGAAAGACCGAACAACAGAGTAATTCTTAACGCATTAATCTCAAGTATTCATCCTGACATTTCGATTAGTGAGAGTTAGTCATGAGCAAGACAAGCTACCTGCAATTGGAAAATATGATGTGTGAATTTTGCGCCGAGACTATCGAACGAGCGGTTCAAAGTTTGCCTGAGGTCAGTAAATGCGAGGTCGATATGGCAACCAAACAAGTTACTATCCAGCACAACTCGGAGCGCGAAAATTTAGAGAGAATTCAAAAAGCTCTTGCTAGTTCTGGATACGTGGCTCGACCCTTCGACAAAAAACCTAATTCAACAAAGGTTCAGTAGCAATGCCGTAACCTCTAAATAAATCAATCCCCAACCAGTACGGGTGAAAACTATGGAAACACAGAATTTACGATTAAAAGGCATGAGCTGCGCCTCATGTGCCAATAGTATCGAGCAAGCTATTTTAGATGTCCCTGGCGTTATTGAATGCAATGTTAATTTTGCTCTCTCTCAAGCTAAAGTTACCTTTAAACCTCAAAAAACTAACTTGAGACATATTCGAAAAGCGGTAAGAGATGCAGGTTATGCTGCTGTTGCCGAATCAGAGCAAGAAGAGGATGCAGAGAAAAAAGCCAGAATTGCTGAGCAAAAAGAGATAACTCGTAAAGTAGTTGTGGGTTCAATTATTAGCATATTATTAATAATTGGCGTTTTGCCCATGATGACAGGTCTAGAACTCTCTTGGGTTCCTACATGGTTACAGAATTTTTGGGCACAGTTCATTTTAGTAACTCCCGTACAGTTTTGGGTTGGCAAAGCCTTCTTTGTAGGAGGGTGGAAAGCTTTTAAACGTCATTCGGCGAACATGGATACCTTAGTGGCTTTAGGGACTGCTGTAGCATACTTTTATTCTCTATTTGTCACTATATTTCCCCAAATCTTAGAATCTCAAGGTCTTGAAGTTGCAGTTTATTATGAAGTAGCCGCCGTCGTTATTACCCTGGTTCTCCTAGGAAGATTATTGGAAAATCGTGCCAAAGGACAAACTTCAGAAGCCATTCGAAAATTAATGGGTTTACAGGCCAAAACGGCTAGAGTTATTCGTCATGGACAAGAGAGCGATATTCCGATTGAACAAGTAGTAGAAGAAGATGTAATTGTCGTTCGTCCAGGCGAAAAAATCCCCGTAGATGGAGAAGTAATGGAAGGAGAATCGTCGATCGATGAATCAATGGTCACAGGCGAACCGATTCCTATTCAGAAAAAAGTCGGTGATGAGGTAATTGGGGCAACTATTAATAAGACGGGAAGTTTTAAATTTAAGGCGACTAAAGTTGGTAAAGATACAGTCTTAGCCCAGATTGTTCAATTAGTACAAGATGCCCAAGGAAGTAAAGCCCCTATTCAACAATTAGCGGATCAGGTAACGGGATGGTTTGTGCCAGCAGTAATAGCCATTGCGATCTTAACTTTTATTATTTGGTTTAATGTCATGGGCAATGTCACCCTTGCCATGATTACGACGGTAGGAGTTTTAATTATTGCCTGTCCTTGTGCCTTGGGTTTAGCTACTCCGACCTCGATTATGGTCGGCACGGGAAAAGGGGCAGAAAATGGGGTCTTAATTAAAGGAGCAGATAGTTTAGAACTAGCACATAAACTCAACAGCATTGTCTGTGATAAAACAGGCACGATTACCCAAGGGAAACCTAGTGTTACTAACTACATTACGGTGAAAGGGACAGCTAATAATAATGAAAGTGAGTTGTTAGAAATGGCGGCTGCCATTGAGAAAAATTCTGAACATCCTTTAGCAGAAGCAGTGGTTAATTATGCCCAATCTCAAGGAGTCAGAATACCCCTGCCTGAAGTGACTAATTTTGCAGCCGTAGCTGGTATGGGTGTACAGGGAAATGTATCAGGAAAGTTTGTCCAAATTGGTACCCAACGCTGGATGGATGAGTTGAAAATTGATACTCAATCCTTAGACTCAACCCGTCAACAATGGGAAAGTGAAGCGAAAACTACTGCTCTAATTGCTATTGATGGAAAAATTGAGGGCTTAATTGGTATTGCTGATGCGATCAAACCTTCTTCAGTTGAAGCGGTTAAAGCTTTACAAAGAATGGGGTTAGAGGTAGTGATGTTAACAGGAGATAACCAAAAAACGGCTGAAGCTATCGCCTCTGAAGTAGGTATTAAAAGAGTTTTTGCCCAAGTCCGTCCCGATCAAAAAGCCAGTACGATTAAACAAATTCAACAGGAAAGACCAAGCCGCAAACAGAAACATAAAATTGTAGCTATGGTAGGAGATGGCATTAATGACGCTCCAGCCTTAGCCCAGGCGGATGTTGGCATTGCGATCGGTACCGGTACCGATGTGGCAATGGCTGCTAGCGATCTGACCTTAATTTCTGGTGATTTATGGGGAATTGTGACGGCAATTCAACTGAGTCATGCCACCATGAAAAATATTCGCCAAAATCTCTTTTTCGCTTATATTTACAACGTCTCAGGTATTCCCATTGCCGCAGGTATTTTATATCCATTTTTTGGCTGGTTACTGAATCCAATGATTGCTGGTGCAGCGATGGCTTTTAGTTCGGTTTCTGTAGTGACCAATGCTTTGAGATTGCGTAATTTCAAACCCAAAATCACTGTATAACTCATGACAATTACTCAATAATCTAAGCGTATTACTAAGAACATTGATGATGTCTCAAGAAATTTTATAGTTAATTATTAGGTGATTAAAATGAATCACAAGAAAATGCTTTTCTCTTTTCTCTTGAGTTTGGGTTTAATATTTGCTTCGGCACAAGTTTCTCCTGCTCAAGTAAAATCAACTTCGAAATTTTCTCGAATCGAACAACCTTTATCTTTAAGGCTATTAGTAACATTAGGAGGGTTGGGGTTGATTGGAGCTGAAGGCTGGTGGTTTTTATTCAGTAAAACCAAATCCCAGCGAGCCTCAACCAGTCAAGGTATTCAAGAATTAGAAATCGTGGTTGATGGAGGCTATACACCTGATAGTATTCTCGTCAATTTAGGTCAACCTGTACGGCTAAATTTCTTGCGTAAAGACCCTAGTAGTTGTTTAGAAAAAGTCCTATTACCTGATTTTCATAAAGCCCTTGACTTACAACTAAACAAAACAACTTCTGTAGAATTCACCCCTACTCAAGCAGGAGAATATACTTTTCACTGTGGCATGAACATGTTTAGAGGAGTTGTCAAAGTACAAGAATCTAATTAGAAATTTAACCTTAAACAATTATGGAAATTACTCAATTAAGAGCAGAGATTTATGACTCACCACTCTAGAACTGCTTGGCATTGGCGATCGCCAACTGGCATCGCTCTTTTAGTATTCTTAGGTATTGCGACTTTTTTTCTCGTAACCGAGCATTGGGCGCACATAGTTCCCGTCTTGCCTTGGTTATTTCTCCTGGCTTGTCCCTTAATGCATTTATTTATGCACAGTGGTCATGGTGGTCATGGTGGTCATGGCGGTCACGGCAGTCATAACAAAGATTCTGAAGGAGGTCAACGATGAATCATCCCCCTGCCTACGGACTTTGGTTTTTAGTAATTATTAACTCTTTAGTCTTTATCATATTTGCTTTTAGCTTTACCAAACCGCAAAGCCCAAGAGATTGGCGTTCGTTTGGTGCTTTTTCCGCTTTTATTGTGGCACTGTTTACGGAAATGTATGGGTTTCCCCTAACGATTTACCTGCTCTCAGGTTGGCTGCAAACTCGCTATCCCCAGCTAGATCTCCTCTCTCATGACGCTGGACATCTGTGGTGGACAGTTTTAGGTATGGAAGGGAACCCTCATTTTAATTTCCTTCATATTCTTAGTAATGTCTTTATTTTGCTGGGCTTCATGTTACTAGCTTCTGCTTGGAAAGTACTCTATGAAGCTCAGCGTAGTAAAACCTTAGCTATTGCTGGATCCTACGCCACCATTCGCCATCCTCAATACATTGCTTTTATAGCCATTATGTTCGGTTTTTTGCTTCAATGGCCTACCATTCTGACGCTACTAATGTTTCCCATCCTAATGTTTATGTACTCCAGACTAGCATTACAAGAGGAACGGGAAATGCGATTCAAATTCGGTCAAAAGTACGACCGTTATGCGGCAACTACCCCTGCCTTTTTCCCGCGTTTTGGTAGAGCAGCCAAGGATAAAAGCTGAATTGAGCCATATTAGCCTCTCAATTTAACTTTTATGGCTCAATTAATTACTATTTTTGGGCTACCTCTCCAGGACCAGGTTTTGAGTTTGTCCAATTGACAGAGGGATTACTTCATCATGTGGTAATTGTGGTAAAAGTTTTTTTGGAAGGAATCGCGATCTTGATTATTGTCATTGCCTCAGTGCGGACGCTTTTGAAGTTGCTGCGCTCTTTAAAATCGAGCGGACATCAACAACATTGGGTAATCATCCGTCTCGATTTAGGGCTGGCACTTGCTCTATCGCTGGAGTTTCTCTTAGCTGCTGATATTGTCAGTACCGCTGTCTCTCCCAGTTGGGACGACCTGGGTAAACTGGCTACTGTTACTGGAATTCGTACCTTTCTCAACTTTTTCCTGAATAAAGAGGTTGACCAACTAGTAGGCCACCAACTTTGTTTTGAGGGATAAGTAGTAGGTCAATTATTCTCCTCCGCTTTCTCCACTTCCTCAGCTCCCTCGGCTCTATTTCTATCCATCATTTCAATATTGGCAGACTACTAGAAGCGAAGACACACGACGATGAGGGAAAAGTCATTCGGGGAAAGAAAACGCACTTGTAATTATTTTGTAGTTAATTAACAACTTGTTTGAGTCATGCACATTGCTAAAGATATCACAGAACTTGTCGGTCGTACTCCTTTAGTACAGTTAAACCGCATACCCCAATCCGAGGGCTGTTTGGCGAAGATCGTCGTTAAATTGGAGGGGATGAATCCTGCTGCCTCTGTTAAAGATCGCATCGGGGTAAGTATGATTAATGCAGCAGAGCAACAGAGACTGATTAGCCCTGGAAAGACGGTGTTAGTAGAACCGACCTCTGGTAATACGGGGATCGCTCTGGCAATGGTAGCTGCCGCTAGAGGCTACCAGTTAATTTTAACTATGCCAGAGACCATGAGTAGGGAGCGCCGAGATATGTTGCGTGCTTATGGAGCGCAGTTAGAACTGACCCCAGGAATTAAGGGGATGAGAGGTGCCATTGAGCGAGCAATGGAGATTGTCGAAACAACTTCCAATGCCTACGTACTGCAACAGTTTGAGAATCCTGCTAACCCAGAAATTCATCGAGAGACAACTGCCAAAGAAATTTGGGCAGATACTCAGGGTCAGGTGGATTTTCTGGTGGCTGGGGTTGGTACTGGTGGCACTATTACTGGTGTGGCGGAGGTGATCAAGCAGAGGAAACGCAGTTTTCAGGTTATTGCCGTCGAACCAGAAAATAGTCCAGTTTTGTCGGGAGGTTCTCCTGGAGGGCATAAAATTCAGGGCATTGGTGCTGGTTTTATTCCTGATGTTTTGCACATCGAGCTGATTGATGAGACGATCACCGTTACTGATGAAGAGGCGATCTCTTACGGTCGTCGTTTGGCTCGTGAAGAAGGACTGCTTTCAGGGATTTCCGCTGGCGCTGCTCTATGTGCTGCCATTCGCGTTGCTCGGCGTCAGGAAAATGAAGGGAAACTGATTGTCATGATTCAGCCGAGTTTCGGGGAACGCTACTTAAGTACGCCTTTGTTTCAGGACTTAGAATCGTAAGTAGCCGTTGCCCTAGACTAATGCTAGCTTCCTGTTTGACCTGCTCAAACCAGTCGATAATCCGAGTTAAAACTTGCCAGAACTTTTCAAAGTATGCTAATTCTCGCCACTATTTTCGATGAAAAAACCAAAGGAGCAGCAAACTTTATTTAATCGTCAAAATGGCGTAGCATTAGGAATTTTTCTGCTGTGCTGGTCAATTTGTTGGTGGCTACTACGTCCTGAGCTTAACTTGTTTACGCCAGAGGGATTTAGGCAAGGTGTTGAAAATTTTGGATGGCTTGGACCTTTTGTCTACATTAGCTTGTTGGTTTTATCTGTAGTGATCAGTCCAATTCCTGGTGCGCCTCTAGCGGTGGTCGCAGGAGCTATGTGGGGAACAATGCTAGCGACAATTTACAGTGTAATAGGTGGTTTCTTGGGTGGTTTAATTGCTTATTGTATTGGACGTACTTTAGGCAGATCGGCGGTTTACGTAGTGACGGGGAAAGTCATATATTTCACAAAAAATCGAGGCGAGGTTTATCTGGGTTGGTTGATCTTTCTCACGCGCTTACTGCCAGTGTTGCCGTTTGATTTAATCAGTTACGCAGCAGGAATAACTGGAGTTTCTCTATCAATCTATTCCATTGCTACTTTGCTGGGCATGATTCCTTCTACTTTTTTTTCTTACTTATATGGGCGCAGCTTTTCAGTTGGGGAAATTATTAGGAACTGCGTTGCTAGCAATTTTTGTGCTTTTACTAGTTGGTTTGCCTTGGGGTATTCGACGCTATAACTGGTTCAATTTGCAAGATATCATTCGTGTGGAGTAAATATATATAAATAGTAATTTAGTTGATGTAAATTGTACGCGCAATCTTTGTTATATTCGCGGCGTGAGCTTAATTCGCTAGGGGCAATCTGACGATAAAAGTACTGCCTTTATTTAGTTCGCTTGTAACCTGAATACTACCATGATGGGCTAATGCGATCGCCTTGGCAATAGCTAATCCCAGTCCTGAACCACCCTGACTTCTGGAACGAGCCTTATCTACGCGATAGAAACGGTCAAAGATATGCTTTTGGTCTTTTTTGGCAATACCAATGCCTGTATCTCGGATACTAATTACCACATCATTGTGTTCTTCTATCATACTCAACGTTACTTTTCCCACTGCTGGGGTGTATTGAATCGCGTTAGTAACCAAATTAGTAATCAAACGATATAGCTGAGTGCGATCGCCAACTATCTCTACAGGCTGAGATACTTTGATCTGGGAACTAAGCTCAATCTCTGAAGCCATCGCTAGGGCTGCCAAATCTTCTTCTACTTCAATAATTAAGTTTGCCAGGGCAATTTTTTCTCTCTTTTTGTGGGAGGTATTACTATTTATCTCACCATCTATACGACACAGGATTAATAGATCTGCCACTAAATAAGATAATCGCTTGTTCTGACGCACGATACTTTTTAGAGTATTCTTGGCTTTGTCTTCAGATAAACTAGGCAGCATCAGATCGGACTGAGCCGTTGCTTGAATAGCTGCTAAAGGGGTTCTGAGTTCGTGGGCAGCATCGGCAGTAAACTGCTGCATCTGCTGATAGGATTGGTAAATCGGACGGATGGCTAATCCCGATAGCCACCAGCTAGCAACCATCACCAGCAAAACTAATAAAGGAACTCCCAATAACAGCAACCATCTGACATTGCCAACATAAGTATCAAAATCTTGAAGACTTCTCCCAACTTGAATATAACCCCAGTTCTTACCATGTTGAGTATGTAAAAGAAAAGAAATTTGTTGATAGCGAATCCCCTCAGCATCGTTTAAAGTTGACCATTTCTCGCGCTCGAATACCTGGGGTAATTCGGGCTGCATTCCAGCTACTGCTACTAAATTTTCAGACAGATCGAATAAACGTAAATAATATTTATCTTGTCCAATTACTCCTAATCGTAAGGATTGAAAGCGATCGCGTTTGTAGCAATCTGTTTCTACAAGGCAGGTATTGGGTAATAACTCTTTTACTTCAGGTTCTATTTTTCCTGGCTGTTCTAGAACGGGTAATAGACTGTCGTGTAGAGTTCCCGCTACCGATTTTAATTCCCGATCAATCGTAATTCGATGGGCGTGCGCAACTGCTTCATAAAATCCCAAAGCACAGATAAACAAAACTATACTCAGAATTGCTGCATACCAGCTAGCTAGTTGCCAGCGCGATTTAGAAAAAAGTCGGTTTTGCTTCACATCAAAAGGTTAACTCAAAGATTTCTCATTATGCTTGAGACTTGAAACGATAACCAAGTCCGTAGACAGTTTCTAACATTTCATCGCATCCATATTTAGCTAACTTACGTCGTAACAAACATACCTGGGCTGCCACTACATTACTGGGCGGTTCTGTCCCAAATTCCCACAAGCGATCTAAAAGCTGTTCGCTGGTAAAGATTTGTTCGGGATGCTCCATGAAATACTCTAGTAGCTGAAATTCTTTTTTTGTCAGCAACACCTGTTTTTCTCCCGATTCTTCTTGCAGCCAAAAGGTATTAGTAGCGTAGTCTAAACTGAGATTACCTACCTGTAGTCTTTTAGGTTGTAGTTGAGGAGTTCTTCTTTGTAAAGCTCTCAATCTTGCTAATAGTTCAGGCATATCGAATGGTTTAACTAGATAATCATCTGCCCCTGCATCCAAGCCTGTTATTTTGTCTTCCATACTGTCTTTTGCTGTCAACATGAGAATGGGCAAAGGTTGTTGCTGCTGCCTAATCCGCTTGGTTAATTCTATTCCCGATATCCCAGGTAATAGCCAGTCAAAAATTCCCAGATGATATTCCTTGAGTTTGAAGCAATCCCAAGCGTCCAGACCATCTACAGCCCAATCTACAATGTGATTGCTGCGATCCAAACTCTGCTTGATAGCAGCCCCTAAATCTGGTTCATCTTCAACTAGCAATATTCTCATACAGGACATTGGCTTTAGATTATCAATAGTGTTCGAGACAGATATAGCTGCTCAAATCCGTAAATATTTATTCTGGCATGAAGTTATTAAATAAGGATGAAAAATCTTTTCTAGGCAAAAAATATTCAATTTCATTCCGATTTAATTATCGTATGTAAAAGTTGCAATTAATCGATTATTACTTTGATCGATCTACAATCAATCAATCGATTTACACCTCATTTAACTAAAAAATCGGTCTGTTTTTGGTGCAAGTAATTGCCAAAAATTAAATCAGTTTGTAGGTCTACTCTAGTAAAAATTATCGATAATTGTTAATTTTTGGAAGTAATATCATGTCAAAAAAAATACTTATCTCTTCTGTGATGGCAATTTCTACTATAGTTTTTGGAGCTAATTATTTAGTTTCCAAACCTGTAAATGCAGTGGAACTACTCGACAATCAAAAAGCTTTTGAAAATGCGCTTCGCCTTACCCGCGCTGCTGCCACTTTTAGCGATCGCAATAGCTCCTCAGCTAAATATCAATTTACGATTGAAGTTCCCGAAGACGCAGGAGAGGCTCTAAAATCGGTCAAGATTACTCAGAAAGAAAATTCCGATACTGTTGTTTTCCAAGCAGACCAATCAAAGGCTTCACTCGGCAACAGTCTAGCAGGAAATAATATTCCTCTGGCTACGGTAGGAGGAGAGTCTCAGCCTGGGGAAACAACCGTTGTCTTTGATACTCCTGTAGAGCCAGGAAATACAGTCACAATATCCGTTAAACCAAAGCAGAATCCTTCTGTTGATGGAGTATATCTATTTGGCGTTACAGCCTATCCTACTGGGGAAAATAGTCCTGGGCTTTACCTTGGTTCTGGTCGAATTCACATTACCGAATAATTTTTTAAAAGAACGAGAGAGATCGCTCTAAACTACAATTCACAACCCACTCAAGAGATTTCATACTGATTTAATACTCTTGTGTCATCTTGGTTTGAAGATACGACTTTAGCTGAAAACTTTGCTCATGACCGCAAATACTACTACACCTGAAGGATCGATGTCAGATGACAATAAGAACTTGTCAGAAGATTCTCAAAAATCAGATCGCGTAACCGAAGAGTTTATGTATCCTTCAACTGTCGAACCAGATAAATTAACAGAAACCGATTCTCAGCAGGAATCAGCTTCTAGTTTTAAATTGGGGAAAACCATCTTAGGACTGGGCGTTTTCGCCCTGCTGACAGGAGGAATCATCTTAGTAACCAACCACCTCAAACCTTCTAGCTCAATGGCAGGGATGGAAGGAATGGATCATGGCAATATGTCCCACGATGAGATGATGGCAGTGGATGGTTCATTTAACCCCAATCCCGTGCGGGTAGAAACCGTCAAACCCCAAGTGTTAGAAGCTAGCGTGAGCTATACGGGAACAATTAAACCCTATGAAGAAATTATGGTTTATCCTCGCGTAGCGGGACAACTAACTAACTACTCAGTCTATCCAGGCGATCACATTACCGCAGGACAGCCCATAGCTACTTTAGATGCTTCAGAATTAAACACTGGGGTAGCTGAAGCAGCAGCAGAGGTTAGCACGATGGAAACTGCTTTGAGAATGAGCGAGATTGAGGTAAACGAACAGCAAAGCGCGATCGCTCAGATTAAAGCCGATCTCGACTATCTCAAACTAAAAAAAGAACGCTTCGCTCGACTGGTCAAAGATGGAGCTATTTCCCAAGATGATTTTGATGTAGTCCATAGCGAAGTCAGAAGTAAAGAAGCTAACCTCAAACAAGCACAAGTTAAATTAGCAAGGATGGAGGCTCAAGTAACTAATAATCGCGCCAAAATCAACCAAGCCCAAGCTAAAGTCGATACGGCTAAGGTTATGCAGGGTTACACCACCATTACTTCTCCCATTTCGGGCATCGTGCAGGAACGTAACGCCGATCCTGGGGTTGTGGTTCAACCGAGTATGGGCATAGTCAAAATCGGCAATTACAATCGAGTACGTTTACAGGCTAACGTCGCTCAAAGCGATGCGGTTAATATTCGTCCTAGGGCAACAGTAGTTGCTACTGTTCCTGGTAGTAATATTCCGCCCATTAAAGGCAAAATTACTAGCATCTTCCCCCAAGCTAACAGTCAAACTCGCACGGTAACTGTAGAAGCGGTTATCGATAATCCTGACGGACAATTACTGTCTGGTAAATTCCTAGAGATGAAGATTGTCACCGCCCGTAAACCCAATGCGATTACCGTTCCTCAAGCTGCGGTAGTGGAATTTCAAGATCAACCTTCAGTGTGGATAGTAGAAGGAGATACGGTGATAAATCAACCCGTAACCTTGGGAATATCAACGGGAGACAGAGTACAAGTTGTCGGTGGTTTAGAGTCGGGACAAGCGGTAGTAACTTCGGGTCAACATCGCTTGGTAGAAAATGCACCCGTAGCGGTTATTAATCAGTCTGAACAAGCGATTGCGACCAATAAAACTGCTATTCAGGATATTCAAATTCAGCTAATCAGCCCCGATAATAACGAGGTAGCAATGGGGGATGCCCAACTGGTAATCGAAGTAAAAGATGCTCAAGGTCAACTGCTAGATGTTAAAGACCTAGAAATGAGCGCGTCTATGCCGATGAAAAACATGGCACCGATGTCTGCCCCCGTAGAAGTTCAGCCAGACGGTAAGACAGGTAGGTTTAAAGCGGATACCTATCTCAGTATGAAAGGGGACTGGACAATTACTGCTCAAGTCAAAGACCCGCAAAATAAAGCTAAGCAAGAGTTTACCGTCAAAGTTCAGTAGCGACTCCAAGCTGTCAAAGTTTTTCCCTCAGGCCATAAAACCAGCGATCCCATACAGGGACAGTTTACCCATACAAATTCTTATCTACTAACTAAAAATACCAACCATGAAAAAACTAATCTTAATCTTACTTCCCTTAAGTATTTTAGCGATCGCCTGTAGTCCTGCCCAAAGCGATACAAACGTTACTTCTACTGCTCCAACTGAAAAGGCACAAAATAAACAAGCCAATACCGCTACCGTAAATTTAGTCAGTCCCGAACCCCAAACAGAAATTCCGATGGGTGAGACGGAAATGATTCTGGAAGTGGTAGATAGCAATGGCAATCCCGTAACAGTAGAAAATCTAGATATCAGCGCAACTATGCCAATGGATGGAATGGAAGACATGATCGGTAAAGTAGAAGTTACACCAGCAGATGAACCAGGACGTTTTAAAGCGACTACCTATTTTGGAATGCAGGGAACTTGGAACCTAGTTGCCAGCGTTAAAGACCCTCAATATCAGGCTCAACAAGAGTTTACTTTTGAAGTGAAATAGTTTGATTTCTTTAACTAGTAAAGTCATTTAATCTGCTCGAAGTTCCCACCCTATGAAAACCTTTTTCACCCGTTGCTCAATTCGCAACCCTGTAATTACTGTCGCCCTCTATATTGGGGTGCTAATCCTTTCTATTCTTACCTTAATTATCATTCCCGTGCGGATGATGCCCTACGTCCAGAGTCCCCTAATAGCGGTGATTACTAGGACTCCAGGTTCTTCGCCGATGGAGGTAGAAACCTATATCAGCAAACCCATAGAACAACGCATGACTGTCCTTGATGGGGTGCGTTTCGTGCGTTCTAGTTCCCAACAAGATTTATCTCTAGTTACGGTTCAGTTTGCCTGGGGTGGTGACATTGATAAGGCGGTTCGGGATGTCCAAAGCGTGATGAAATCGGCGGAGGGAGACTTACCCCTGGATGGTATCAATACTCGTTCCTACTGGGTATTACCCATCGATCCGTTAAACCGTCCCGTTTTAACTCTGGCACTCAAGGCTGAGGGTTGGGATCGGTTAAAGTTAAGGGAGTTTGCCGATAATACCCTAGTCGATCGCCTGACGAATGTACAAGATGTTCAGTCGGTTTTTATTACAGGAGGTTATCGCCGACAGCTACAGGTAATTGTCAATCGCCAGAAGCTAGCAGCCTACGGATTATCAATTCTTCAGGTTAGAGATGCGATCGACAATAATAATGTCAGTAAGGGTGCAGGTGTTCTAACCCAAGGAGACGAAGAAATCTTAGTACGGGCAGACGATCGCGCTCTTAATGCTCAAGTAGTTCGGAATTATCCCATCTTGGAAAGGGATGGGCAGATTGTCTATGTCCGAGATGTAGCAGAGGTTAAGGATACCTACGAAGAACGTCGCAGTGCCTATCGTTACAATGGGGAATCTGCTTTAGCAGTTAATGTTATCCAGAAACCTGACTCTAGTTCCCCCCAGGTAATTGCTAGAGTCAGAAAGGAATTAGATAAAATTGAGTCTCAGTATCCAGGGTTAGAGTTTGAAGAAGCATATGATAACTCTTTCTTAGTAGAGCTAATCAAAGACAGCACTGCGGGCGAACTGTTAATCAGTGTGGCACTAGCGGGGCTGATTATCCTGCTCTTTCTAGAGGATTTTCGGGCAACGGCGATCGTCATGATTTCCATTCCCACCACCCTCGCTCTTTCGATGCTGCCTTTTATTCCTTTCTCGATGTCTCTCAACTCCTCTACTTTGGTGGGGATGATGATGGCAATAGGGAAACTGGTAGATGATTCGATTATCGTCATTGACTCAATCGACCGCAAGCTCAAAGAAGGTAAAACACCTCGACAGGCAGCTATTCAGGGGACGGGAGAAGTATTTTTAGCCAGTGCTGCTGCTAGCTGTGTGATGATTGCTGCTTTATTACCTACTATCCTGTCTGGCGGTTTAACAGGATTGATGTTTGCAGGGCTAATCTTACCGATGGTATTTGCCTTTATTGCTTCATTAGTAGTTTCGATTACCTTGATTCCCCTCTTGGCAGCCTTTTTTCTCAAACCAATTGGTGAACGTAAAGGCAATCGCAAGACTTGGTTACAGTGGTTATTATCGCCTTTTCGTTTGGGTTTTGAAGCACTAGAAAAAGGTTACGGTTGGTTATTAGATATCTGCTTAAACAATCGGGAAATCACTCTGGCGATCGCTGCTGCTACCATTGTATTAGCCTTTGCTCTCTATCCCCTAGTTCCGCAAGAGATGATGCCTTTGGGAGATTCAGGACAGTTTACCGCCACTATCGAATTAGAAGCAGGAGCATCTTTCGAGCGTACAAATCGAGTGGCACAGCAGTTTGAGGAGATACTGTTAGAACAGCCTGAAGTTGAAAAAGTATCTTCCAACGTTGGTTTTGAAATTACCCGCAACAGTACCTACTTTAGCGGTTACAGTATGGGTAGCGTCAATACGGCTTCTTCCGTTGTTACCCTCAAGGATTTAAACGAACGAGATCGCGATATCTGGCAGATTATGGATAAGGTGGAAGAGAAAGCTCGTCGCACTATCCCTGATTTACGGCGCATTGCTATCAAAGAAATGGGTGTAGACGTCATGGCTACCTCAGCTGCACCGATTCAGATTGCCGTTTACGGAGAAGATTTAGATGTTCTCTATCCTTTAGCAAACAAGGTACTAGAGATTGCTAAGGGCACTCCAGGGCTAGTCATGGCGCATACCAGTTCGTCTCTCTCCCAACCAGAATACCAGTTACAGATAGATCGCCGTCGCGCTCAAGAATTGGGCTTAAATATCGAAGAAGTAGCCGAACAAGCCCGTTACGCCCTCAATGGTGGATTTACTCGTAGATACTATAACCGACCTAACCTCAGACAGAATGACATCTTAGTCCGTTACTCTGAAAGCGATCGGGCATACGGTCAGAATCTCGCTGCTACTTACATCACTACTCCCAACGGACAGCAAGTACCCCTCAGCACCGTTGCGACCCTAAAACGCGAATATGGCGCGACTTTAATCGAACACGTTAACGGCAAACGGGTAGTGTACGTAAATGGTTACTATCGTAAATCTAGTCCTGCTTCGATGGATTTATCAATGGCGATCGCTATGCGTGCGGGTGAAGAATTAGATTTCCCTCCTGGCTACGGTTTAGATTCGATGGGGGATATGACCGACATGATGATTGAATTTGATCGCCTTCTCAAAGGTTTGATAGTTTCGATTATCTTGATTTACTTAATTCTGGTAATTCAGTTTGGCTCTTTTATCCAGCCCTTAGTCATGATGCTATCAATTCCCCTACAGTTAATTGGGGTATTTGGCGCATTATTACTGGCTCAACAAACCCTCTCATCCGTATCTATTCTGGGGATTATTATTCTCTCTGGTATTTCCGTCTCTGCTGCCATTCTGCTACTAGAATTAATCCTCACCAAGCGAGAAGAAGGAGTCCCCAGAGCCGAAGCCATCCGCCAAGCTGCACCAGTACGCCTCAAGGCAATCTTTATGACTACTTTGACCACCATGATTGTAATCGTGCGACTGGCTTTTTATCCCGAAACGGGCATGGATGCCTATTCTCCCATTGCCACAGTAGTTTTAGGCGGACTGACTGTTTCTACTCTGCTGACTCTAATTGTGATTCCCATTGTTTATACCTTTGTGGATGATATTACTCAGGGTTTGAAAGGGTTACACAGGAAGAAGAAACGTTCTTCTCGCAAACAACTTCCACAAGCATAGTCTTGACTCTCTAGCCAACTAGAGAGTTTAACATAGAAGTCTCATAAACAAATCAGTATAAATCTAATCAGTATGTCTAAATTACTATCAAGAATAACTATTACTTCCATCGCCGTTGCAGGTGCGATCGCCTCTGCATATTATTTTACTTCAACCCCAGGTAAGGATCTGGCTGTCAACAGCAGTAATTCTGCGATCGCCCAAGATACCGCGCAAGCTACTCTAGTAAGCGTTTGGGATAAAGAAACCGAAGCAGATTATTCTGGAGCAACAGAAATGACTGTGTATAGATCTCCTACCTGCGGTTGCTGTGGTGTTTGGGTAGACCACGCCCAAAAGCATGGCTTTAAAATTGAAGACGTCAAAACCGATGAGATGGAAGCTTTGAAGCAAAAGCACAATATTCCCTCAGAACTAGCATCTTGCCACACGACTATTATTGATGGCTATGTAATGGAAGGACATATCCCTGCTGATGATATTAAACGTTTTTTAGCTGAAAAACCTGACAATATGGTTGGATTAGCCGTACCAGGGATGCCTATTGGTACGCCAGGAATGGAAGCCAAAGATATCAAACAACCATTTCAAGTATTGGCATTTAACGATAAGGGAGAAGTGGAAGTATTTAACGAATATGAATCTTACTGAACTTCATCGGTTTTCTAACCGAATTTATCATGGCTAAACTCAATCGTCGTCAATTTATAGCATTAGGTATAGGAGGTGCAGGCATAGCTGTAGCGGGAAATTGGGTGCGCCAAAAAACTATCTATAGTCAGCCCGTACCTCAATCATCTGCTAATCCTGCTCCCGTTTATCAAAGCAGTGACGGATTATTAGAACTAGATTTAGAAGCTAGGGAACGTCTTGTAGATTTGGGAAACAGACAAGCATCCCTTTTAACCTACAACGGACAGATCCCCGCACCCCGTTTGGAAGCTAGATCGGGAGATAAAGTTCGCCTTCATTTTACGAATAATCTCGAACAGCCCACTAATATTCACTATCACGGGTTACATATTCCCCTGACAGGTAATGCTGATAACGTTTTTCTCGAAATAGAATCAGGCAAAAAACTCACCTACGAATTTCAAATCCCCAACAATCATCCTTCGGGTACATTTTGGTATCATCCCCACCTGCATGGTTTAGTTGCAGAACAACTATTTGGTGGGTTAGCGGGTTTATTTATCGTGCGGGGTGAAGATGATGAAATTCCCGAACTTAAAGCAGCCCAAGAAGAGTTTTTGGTACTCCAAGACTTCTCCATTAACGCAGATGGAAAGCGTACAAACTCAGCACATATGTCTCTCATGATGGGGCGAGAAGGAGAGTTAATTGCTGTTAATGGTCGAATAAATCCCAGTATTGCTCTAATTGAAGGACGGGGATTACGTTTGCGTATTCTTAATGCTTCTCCTTCACGTTTTTACCGATTAGCTTTAGAAGAACACTCTTTCTTTCAAATTGCTACCGATGGTAATAGTTTGAGCAAACCAATTGAGGTAGATGAGTTGCTACTAACACCAGGACAAAGAGCCGATGTTTTGGTCAGAGGAGACAAAGAATCGGGACAGTATCGCTTACTCAATTTACCCTACGATCGCGGTAGCATGGGCATGATGGGTGGTGGCATGATGGGCGGTAGGGGAATGATGGGCAGAAATAACCAAGATGAACCAATAACATTGGCAACGGTTAACTACGAATCTGCTGTTGAATCTATGGCTTTACCTAGCAGACTTAATTCTATCTCTGCATTACCAAAACCCCAGACAGTGAGACGCTTTGAACTCAATCACGGCATGAGTCCTGCGGTGGGCATGGCTTTTCTAATTAATGGCGAACCTTATCGCCATGACATAATTCACACTCAAGTAAAGCTCAACACTATCGAAGACTGGGAATTAATTAATACGGGAGTGATGGATCACCCCTTTCATATTCACGGCAATGCTTTTCACATTATTAGTCGTAATGGTCAACCTGAATCTTTACTGGCTTTGCGTGATACGGTGCTGGTTAAAAGAGGTGAAACTGTTCGCATTCGCATTCCTTTTAGAGATTTTGCGGGTAAAACTGTCTATCACTGCCATGTTCTCGACCATGAGGATTTAGGCATGATGGGTAATTTGATGATTGAGGCTTAATTGTCTGTAGATATTTGTCATTCAATCGTTTAACCAAATACTTGACTCTACAGTTAACTAGAGTGTTACAAATAAATTGATGGAAAAACATCGCAACCATTATGAGTAAAACACCCAATCTCAAAATTGGCGAACTGGCAAAACAAACAAATCTGGCTGTGGGAACTTTACGTTATTACAGCGATCTAGGACTACTACAACCAGTACAAAGAGGGGATAACGGCTATCGTTACTATAGTCAAAATGCGAGCAAACAAGTTGAGTTTATCAAGAAAGCTCAAGCTATTGGATTTAGTCTTGAAGAAATTAAGACCATTCTCGATGTACGCGATCGCGGAGAAAAACCCTGTAGCCTGGTGCAAGGCTTACTAGATAAAAAGATTGAGCAATTAGAGATTCAAATTAAGAAGATGAGCTTGTTTAAGCAGGAATTAGAGGAATATCGTACAAGCTGGGTTAATAACCCTAATCCCAAATCGGACTCTCAAGAAGTGTGTCCTCTTATTTCCAGTGTATCCCTAAATTCTTAATTTGAACTTCAAAGATTGAATGGCATTGATAATTAATTTGGGTACCAGATAATCGAGTTACTAAATAACGAAAACCACAATGTTACTAGCCCATAGCGGACATTCCCATCAGCAAAAAGAAACAGTCACCCCAGAAACTCCTTCTAAGCCAATAGAAGAAGCGACAGAAAACATTTCTGTGAAAGATAATAGTAATTCTCAATCAAATACAGAATCTCTAACTATTCCAGAAATTGTTACTCCAACTGAACCCGAATCCATAACTTTAATACCAGGTTTAGAAGAATCAATTTTTGTTTTGCTAATAGCTAGTCCTTTTTTATTATCAGGACTCAAACATTGGCTACACAAGCGATAGATAGTACTAAACAGATGATACTTAATCGACGATTTGAGTTACTCTTAATCATGATGAATAGGCAAATAATTAAATATTTCAGTTTTTTTTTGGGTTTTTCGCTCGCTGCTGCTGACCTGAGAAACTAGGGTTTATAAGCTAAAGAAATAAATGCTTTTCGACTAGAAAATATATCGCTATGTCAATTACTAAAGCTCGTTTGCGTCACTTTCACTATATTCTTGCCCCAATTATGTTTTTGCCCATATTTCTGACGGCGATTACGGGGTCATTGTTTCAAGTAGCTGTGATTACGGGTAAGAGTGAAAATTTTTTCTGGTTATTGGATCTACACAGAGGCAAGTTTGGCAGCATCAATCTAGAACTTATTTATCCTTTTCTTAACGCTTTTGGGGTTTTATTTTTAGCTATTACAGGAATTACAATGTGGCTGCAAATCAATAAAAAAGTTAAAAAGCTGCATAGATAAGACTTAATATAACTTCAAAGGGTAAAGTTTCATTGCAAGAGCCGCTAAATATCGTAAATTTTCAACATTATTTGACATAACTGACAGTTCGCTTATTTTCCATATATAGTGTTTTGAATTTTGACTATACGCTATATTTGGCGTCATAAATTTGAACTGTACACTATTGGTGGATCTAAACGGAGATAAATACACTACCTGTAGTTTTACCTGACCGAGAGACATAACTTACAATACCTTCGCAATTAATTTTAGTGCTTAAACCGCCCGCACTTCTGCCAATAGATTCTTTTCCTGAGTGCTATCTGGTATGTCTTTTATGCACTACTCGAAAGTCGCCAAACCTTTCTGGTAAATCTCTCCCTGGAATTATATCTTTGATTTTTTCCCACTGATCATCTCTTAGTGCGTATCTTCTGACCATTAAATTTCCACTATTTTCTTTGTTCTTGAATTATTTTAGTAGTTTTCTTTTCTCTTTTCTAATTGGTGACACGCCCTACTTTGTTAATTGTTTAAGTCCCGCTAACTGAAATTTCATCCAAATTTCATCGAATCTCATTAAATTGTTGAAAGAAACAGCAATTTTTTGATTTGCATTTAATCTGGATTGAACTCTTTATTGTTAAACAATACAAATATATGTCTAAATTTTGGAGACTAATAACTACAGGTGTTGGTGTAGCAATTAGTTTATTTCAATTAAATTCAGCTACAGCGCAAACTTTACCTCAAATTCCTGCTAGTTCTGCGTCATTATCGAATTCCTCGGTCTTAGAACTGCCTACTTCCCCAAATGAAGTAAAAGTTCAACAAGTGCAATCTCTTACTCTTCTACAAACGCTGGAACTAGCTGAGAAAAATAATCGAGAACTGCAAGTAGCCGTTCTAACCTGGGAGCGATCTCAGGCAGTGTTGAGACAGGAGCAAGGGGCTTGGTATCCCAATTTAGCTTTAAGTACCGAACTGGTGCAGGTTGATAACCAAGAAAATCCTACGGATTTAAATTTTGAGACGGAAAGCTCTTCTTCTGCTTTTCTAAATGGTACATTAGAACTAAATTACGATGTTTTTACTTTTGGCAGACGTTCGGCACGAATAAAAACAGCTCAAAAACAGTTGCAATTCGACCAATTAGAACTAGAAAGACTCCAACAACAAATCCGATTGGATGTCATTAATGCCTACTACGATCTCCAAGAAGCTGACGAACAGGTGCGTATTAGTCAAGCTGCGGTTACAAATGCTCAGCTCAGTTTACGGGATGCACGAGCTTTAGAGGAAGGAGGATTGGGAACTCAATTAGATATAGCTCGTGCTACAGTTCAGCTTAAAAATGCCGAACAAGAACTAATTCAAGCACAAACTCAACAAGATCTAGCTAGCGATCTCCTGACTAGGATTTTAGGATTGCCCGAAACTATCGATGTTGCTGCTGCCGATCCTGTAAAAGTTGGTTCTAAATGGAATCATTCCCTCGAAGAGACTATTATTCAAGCTTTCCAAAATAGATCTGAATTCAAACAACAGTTAATTCAGCGCGATATTAGTCTTCAGCAGCGACGGATAACTTTGTCAGAAGTAAGACCCAACCTCGGTTTATTTGCTAACTATCAAGCAGAGAGAGAGTTAAGTCAAGAAAGTACGGATGGCTATGCGGTTGGTGCTAGGGTCAGATGGAATATTTTTGATGGGGGAATTACCGCCGCCGCTGCCAAGCAAGAAGCCGTTAATGCCCAAATTGCTGAAACCCGCTTTGTCGATCTTCGCAAGCAAATTCGTTTAGAAGTTGAACAAGCTTATAAAAAACTCCTAGCTAATGCCAAAAACATTGAAACGGCTACTATTGCCTTACAACAAGCGGAAAAAGTTTTAGAATTAGTTAGTTTTGGCTACAGTCAGGGTGCGACTACCCAATTAGAAGTTAATACCGCGCAAAACGAATTGACACAAGCTGCTGGCAATCGAGTAAGAGCCATAACCAACTATAATCGCTCATTGGCATCGCTTCAGAGGGCAGTTAACCAGCTTTAGGCTTCTTAAGGTTCAAAAGTAATACTTGCAAAGACTCCGAATTTCATCCGAATTTCATGGTCTGTATGGAAAGATGTAAAAAACACTAATCAATTGTTATGCAACTTAACAATTGATTGACTGCTCAAAAGACTTGCTGAGCATGACATCTGGTTGGTCTAATAGTTTGTTCGTGCCTCCTCTCTGCTGTTTAAGAAAATGCCCTAGCAATGAAAATTTTATCTCCTAAACACTTCTCACAACTTAAACGCTATACTTGCATATCATTTTTAAGCTTTATGATGCTGGCAATCGCAAAACCAGCACTCTCTGGTCAGGGTCACGGTCATGGAAATTCAGCCTTTGAATCAGAAGGTAATGAAGCAGCTACAACAGTTAAAGTCGCCCCCGAAGTCGCTCAAAACCTAGAAATTCAAGTCGAACCAGTAAAGCGACAGAGGTTGGCAGTAGCAATTAAAACTCCAGGGCAAATAGAAAGTTTACCTAACAAACGAGTAGAAGTAAATACGCCCATCGACCAAGCCCAAGTCGTCGAGTTGCTGGTCGAACCAGGACAAGCTGTCAATGCAGGAGAGCCAATTGCTGTTTTGTCTAGTCCTGGTCTAGTCGAATTGCGAGTTAACTCTCAAAATCAACGAGCCGAAGCTGAAGCAGCACTGCAACAGGCACAAGCCGACTTACAGCTAGCCAAGCAAAACTATCGACGCTTCTCAGATATAGCTGCTGCTGAAATCGTCCAGGCAAAGAGTCAGCTAAAATTTGCCCAAGAACAGTATCAAAGAGATAGCGAGTTAGCAAAAAGAGGAGTAATCCCCCGTCGTAATGCCCTAGAGTCGGAAACCCAGTTAGCAGGAGCGCAAGCTCAACTGACTAACGCGGAGAGCCAACGAGAGGTCATAGGAGCAGAAAACCAACTACAAAAGGCTCAGGCAGATGTCCGAGCCGCTGAATCTCGTCTTAAACTCAGCGAAACTCAGTACCTCACCAGATTACAACAACTGGGAATTCAAGCTAACGAGCGTGGATTATTAACGGTGAGAGCACCGATTTCGGGCAAGGTGGCAACACGTCCAGCAAATATAGGTCAATCTTTTCAGGATGCAGGGGGAACCCTGATGACAATCATTGATGATAGCAGTGTGTTTGCCACAGCTGATATCTATGAAAAGGATTTATCCCAAATACGTCAGGGTCAGCAAGTGCGAGTAAAAGTACCAGGAATTCCCAATCGCACCTTTACGGGAAACGTCACTGTTATCGGCGCGGTAGTCCAAGGAGAAAGAAGAGTTATTCCCGTTCAAGCAAAGTTAGATAACCCTAACGGTGAATTAAAACCTGGAATGTTTGCCAGCTTAGAAGTGCTAACCAACCAAACCACATCTGCTACCTTAGTTATTCCTCAAGAAGCAGTAGTAGAAGCCAATGGTAAAAATTTGGTGTTCCTCAAAGAAGGTGAAGTCTACGAGCCATTAGCAGTGAGTTTAGGAGAAAGTTCTGGTGGCTGGGTAGCGGTTGAAGAGGGCTTAACAACAGGCGATCTCATAGTAACTCAAGGGGGAATTATGCTCTACGCTGAATCTCTTAAAGGTGGCGGGAAAGATGATGAAGAAGGACATGAACATGATGAAGAGGGTCACGAACATGATGAAGAGGGTCACGAACATGATGAAGAGGGTCACGAACATGATGAAGAGGGTCACGAACATAGTGAAAAGACAGATGATAGAAGCACCAATTCTTCTAACTCATTATTATCATTGTGGGTGCTTTCTTTACTAGGAGTGGGAGGAATGACC
>NZ_ALVZ01000170.1 GCF_000332055.1 Xenococcus sp. PCC 7305
GGCAGAGGGCAGAAGGTTTTGAGTCCATTTAGATTTTCCCATCTAAACATGTGTTTTCAGAATCGGATTTAGTATTACAGGCGATCGCGCCCTGATTAGGATAGGTTCTCAACAGCAGCCTTTCAACATATTTATTCCTGATGTAGCTAGTGCAGAAGGACAGACTCTGTTAAATCTCCTACAGATGCGCTACCTTAGCAGTGATGCCAGCCATCCCAGACGCAGCTATGCTTATGTCACGGGAAAATTAAGTCTGTTTCGAGATCGACCACAAATTACGGTAACAACACCAGAGCAAATTACCGATGATTTCCCCTCTTAATCAGAGAGTTAAAGCTATCGATAAACTCGTTCGGCAATTTTTGATTCAGAACTACGAGAATTATCATTACCATTTAATCCTGTAGAGGCAGGTTTTTGTCGCATTTGGAGTTTGGTTTTTTCTGCGACAATATTAACTAGGAAAGGAGATATTACCAAGGCGATGACTGGTGCAATCAACAAAATCCAGCCACTAGCGAGAGTCAGCAGAAAATAATAACATCCGTATAAAATGATGAAAGCCAGAAAAACCGCGATCGCTCTACCTTTTGTGCTATTCCAGACGATCGCAATTCCCGCACCAACAATAGCCCACAAACCAATCCAAAAACCTTCAATCCAGTCAGGAAACCACCAAATCAGGCTTCTTTGATCGAGCACGGCACTAATAATATTACTTGCTGCTTGAGCATGAATGAAAACTCCGAATGTTTTCTTGCTCTCTAAACCTTGACTATAGGGAGTGTAATACAAATCCGCATTAAGCTCTTTGACTCCAATCAAAACAATTTTTCCCGTGACCATTTCAGCTAATTCTGCATCTTTATGGCCTTGAAGAATTTTCCGTAAAGAAACTTTGGGAGGAGGTGATGAACGATAATTGAGCAATATTTGGTAGCTGCCATTTTCTTCATTTGGCAAATTATAAGCTCCACTAGAAGCACTAAAACGGGGAAAGAGCGTATCGCCAATGATCAAAACTCTTGAATCTGGGTCTCGTTTTACTTCATAACCATCTAGATAATTGAGAGCTAGTCTTAAACTCAAAGAAATATCACTCTGACAAATTTCACTACCAGTCATCCCAATAATTTGACGGCGAATCACTCCGTCAGAATCGATCGCGATATTACTAAAGCCCAGATGATTCTTGGATAATTCTTGAGGCGGTCTAATACCCTCAAACTTAGATTTCCTATTTTCCACTCGACAAATTCCCAAGAAATTACCACTATCCTCAATTTTCTGCGCTAATTCTGGAGCAAAAGGAAAATCGTGAATAATATCTGAAGCAATAGTCTTGGGTTCAAAAGGTTCTATTTTATTGAGTAACTCCAATAAAGCAGCATCAGCAAGAGAGCCTTGCCGCGTCATGCCCTGTTCTTGTTGATAGGCAATGTCTTGATCATCGACAGTAATGACTAAAAATCTGCTGTCGGCAGGTTCAGCATTTCTTCGACTAAGAGCTTGGTCAAAAGCCTGCAATTCCCATTTCTGTAACAATCCCCAAGTTTGCAAAAGTAAAACCAAGATAGTTGTAATGGTGCTGACCCCAGAAACCAATAATAAATTGAACCCACGCGATCGCTTTATAACCTGAGGTTGGGGAATCCTAATTTCTGGCTCGCGTTTTGGCTCGCGATAGGTAATAGTAAATTTATGTTTATTGAAGCCAACTTTTAAGTCGTTCCATAGAGGGGAAACTGCTGACTGATGCTGATATAAAACTGGCAGCCAACTACTACAAGGATATTTTTGCTCCCAGGTTTGTAATCTTTCTCTAGCTCGGCGAGTGGCCATAGGAAGAGAATGGCCTTGAGCATAAATTTCCAGGAAATATTGTAAAAACTTATGGGCAACTTCATCAACTATTTGTTCCCGCATGACGATCGCATTAGGCAAAGACAATTTACCCAACTCGTAGAGCAAGCCCAAACCATCACAGGAATTGAAAATAGCTAATTGCAAACCATGCCTGATGGCTTTTTTCAGAGCATATTTTAAATCTTCAATTGAGAGAGCATCCTCTTGATTCAGATACAATATTCCTTGTTGCCCAATCGTTATGACTATGACCGGCAAAAAATACAATATCCCAAGATCCTGCCCACAAATACTCGTATAATTCTGAGCGTTGTGGTTCCACCAGAAAAACCACTTCAGCATCGGATAAACCACTCAAAAGCTTGCGATCTGGTTCGAGATCAATCCCTTTATTGTTGCCAAAGATTGCCAGAATTCTGACCTTAAAAACTTTCTTGGAAGGAGAAAATTCAGCTATTTCATCAAAATCTAACTGAGAGAGGGCCAACTCAACTTTTTCATACCGCTCCAGAAAACCCCAGGTGCACCAAGGCAATTGATGCAGATCCTTATTGTCACTACATAACCAGATTCTAATATCGTCTTTCGTATTTAATACTTCTCGCAATCTTAAATTGACATTCTGAAACTCAGGCGATCGCAGCCACTGTCGAAAAGACACTTCTAATTGCTTAGCACAGGGGGTCAACTGATTTGATTTCGCAGAAGTCGCAATAACTTTCTTCCCGATAATCCGACTATTATTATTTCCCAATTTTCGATACTGCATTTGCCATATCCGAAGGCAATTCAGCAGTTCAGGGGCGGTCGGCAAGGCCCCAGATTTCACCATCTGTCGACTATTATCTTCCCCAACAATTTCTAGATTAACGATAAATCCGGTATCAAAATCCCCAATTATCTTTAAAAACGCTAATCTCGGCATATTCAACTAAATTTAAAGCAATAATTATCAGCCCAGTCAGTTAAAACCTTAAATGACAAAAGTCTCAACTATATGACTCTCGTTAAGAGAAGCTTTAATACTAAAAAACTCTCCTGATTGCCCACTAAACAAAAACTCGATGTTCTCATTATTATTACGAGCCGTTGCCTGCAAAACAGATCTTTGAGAATCATCTAATATCATGATTTCCAATCCCTGAGGCAGATAAAGACTAGTATTGATGGGACAGATTTTAGCAGAAATATCGATTTCTCCCTGAGCATTATTTACCAACTGTAATATTAAAGCGATCGGTATTGTATTATTACCTTGTCCCAAATCGAGCAATTTTACCCGACTC
The DNA here is from genome assembly GCF_000332055.1 of Xenococcus sp. PCC 7305. Lineage (GTDB taxonomy): Bacteria > Cyanobacteriota > Cyanobacteriia > Cyanobacteriales > Xenococcaceae > Xenococcus. The sequence continues at coordinate 3,153 of NZ_ALVZ01000170.1, forward strand.
ACTCCCTGAGATAGTCTATCTATAGAGGATTGGGGTAACTCTTGTAATTGATGGGGACTCCTAAAAGATCCAGCCGTATTCGGAGGAAATATTTGCTCCACTAATTGCCAAGCACCATCGACGATACCCTCCCACCATTGGCTTAATCTAGTAATGGATTCCGATACTTTATCATCTTGTAACTGTTTGTATTCTCGAAGATAAGCGGGTAGATTTTCTATCCCATGCAATTGGGCTAAAGATGTTGACTCAGCTGTGACTTCGGGAATAAACCCTAATAGCTCACATTTCCTCAGTGATGAACTTATCTTAACCGCAATATAAGCAATCCTATCCGACTGGACTTCGGGGGGGACAATCAATTCCTGTTGGTCTAATAAAACTACTCTACATTCAATCTTTCCATAGTTAACGACCTCTAGATCAGCTACATCCATCAAAGTTTGCATAATAGGATTCCAACTATCGCTCTGCTCATGGCTGGTCACCCATCCTAGACTGTTTAAGTAATGTTCAACGGCGGCGACAGCTAGAGTGTTGAGATAAACTTGCTTAGCTTTTCTTGGATCACTTTGTTTACGCCGAAACTTTTCTGCGCAAATTCTGGTAGACATCATAAAGCAGACTTTGACGGGTTTAGCTGATAACATGAGGCTCATTATTTGGACTCCAACAATTTTAATAGTTACTTATATCTTTTTTTCTAAAATCGACTTAAAGCGTTGGCAACTTCGCCGATAAAAGCTGCTCAGTGTTGAGATAGAAATGTCAAACTGCTGAGCCATTTCTTGCCAACTTTGACCAGAGATTCGACCTAAAGCAATAGTCCGAAAATTGGCATTGGGGTTACCTTTTATATAAGACTGGGCAAATAATTGTTCAGGATCTTTTTTGATATAATTGACCAAAGATTCTGCCAGAGAAGGAGTGTTGGTTGGGGTAGGAATTTTTTCTAGATCAGACGATTCAAAAAATTGGCATTCTTGGTAAATTTTCAACTGATCGCAAGAAGCTAAAAATGATTTTTCGAGCTTGAAATTCACCCAATTCATGAATTTCTTTTGGCCTCGCTCCGAATCATAATTATCAATTTTTGTGCAAATATACATAAAGGTTTCCATTAGGGCCTCTTCGTAGACAACCTGGTAAAGTTCTGGAGAAAATCGGGATTTATAGGGTTTACATAGCTTTCCTGATATTTTAATGGCTCTAATGAGTTCTTTTAAGGCATAACTTCTTAATTCACTATTTGGCTTAAAGCCTTGTACAGCTAGGGCCAATTGTTTTAGTTTATTATCATCTAAGACATTCCTAAAAGCTTTGATTTTTACTTCCCGTTGCCAAGAGATCGTCCCCAACTCATCTATTACAGATCGGGGATTTTTGGGAATAATATCTTTGACAAGCTGTAATTTCACTTGATCATAAATTTTGCGATAAATTCCAAATAAAGATTGACCCTGATACTTACGACAAAAAGTGCGAGAAAGTAAAACTAATTGCACAATTTTGTTCACCAAATGCTCTTGTGTTTGTTGGGAGCAATCTTGTTGATATAACTGTTGAAAAAGTTTTTTTAGTGTTTTTTCTCGGTTTTTGCTGTCGTCAGCATTTAATCTGGGAGCAGAACTCATATTGACCTATTGATTCACCGGGGAAATCAAAATAATGCAGATACCCTCTGTCTTTAACTCTCAAGAAAAAGAGATGATTTATGCATTTCGCAATAAAACTTTACTTAAATCAGAATAATTCTTATTTAGATGAGTTGGGAGTTTATTTGCTCGTGAAGACTGGTTTAGGGTCTAGGTTAAAAAAATTTATTTTCCAACCTGAGGGGTGATATGGGGAAAAACTAGCTGCATAATAGCAACATCTAACCATTTGCCCTGACAATAGCCAATTTCTTTTTGAATACCAACGATTTCAAAGCCAAATCTCTGATGGAATTTAATGCTTTGAGGATTAGTCGCCAGAATTTTAGCCACTACATGATGGTAACCAAAGGCTTGTACCTTTTCGAGCAAAGCATGTTGCAGCGAGTGCCCATACCCTTGACCGGTGGAAGCAAAGCTCAAATAAATCGAAGTCTCACAACAGATCAGATATCCCGGGCGATCGCTGTAGCGCTTAATGATACCCCAACCAATCACTTGAGTATCCTGTTCGGCAACTAAAATAGTTTCTCGACGGTTAAATTTTGCTGCGATCGCCCCAATATCCTGAGCCGTATAAGGATGAATATCCATCGTGATGCCCCCTAAAGCGATCGCTTGGTTATAAATATCTGCGATCTCTTGAAAGTCAGTTGGTAGATAGTTTCTAATTTTCATCTGGATTGAAGACTGCTTATCACTGTCATAATAAAAAATTATTTTGAAAATGATTGCTTTGAGAACGGAAAAAAATTATAATCTTCTGAGTGCGCCAGGGTAGCTCAGTGGTAGAGCAGGAGACTCATAAGCTCTTGGTCGGGAGTTCAACTCTCCCCCCTGGCATTTTTTTGTACATGTACAGTGACTAATTATTTGTCGTTGGAGACAGATTGGCGTCGTTGGGACTAATTTATGCGTCGTAGAGACCGATTGTTGTCGTTAAGTTGCTAGTGACAAATTTATGTCGTTCACTTAGTACTTTACGAGTCTCCTGCTCCTTTCAATCCATCCTAACATCAGTCAAAAAATTATGGTTACGAAAATAACTTTGAGAAATTAAGCTATTGTAACCTAGAAAAATTACAATGCCATGAGCGAAATGTTCGTTGCAACTATACTGGCGGCTAG
>NZ_ALVZ01000171.1 GCF_000332055.1 Xenococcus sp. PCC 7305
CCGATCGCCAAATAGGCGCAGGGGAAAAGCAAAATACCGGACCAACCAACGAATACAAAGCGATCGCGTTTCAGCCAGTCATCAAGGACGTCGAACCATCCTCTCTGTGGCACGCGACCTACTGCTATTGTCATAGTTTCTAATCCTCTTGCTTAACTAAAGAAATTGCAAGATTTCTCAAAATGGGTGGTATTATGTCTTTGCTAAACGGCTTAAAATATAATAGGCCGCCTAGTTTTACAAAACTTTACCAGTCTCAACTTAATAGACTCTTTAGAAGAAACAAACATCCTCAGAATCGCCTATTTCGGAGCCTGACAAAGCAATAGTTAACATTTTTTAAAATAGCACGAGTTAAGGTCCAGTCTAGACTTTCCCTAGGGGATCCCAGCCTGTAACCTCAAAACCAGGGCATAAATAATTATTAGCAAAAAATTAACAAAATGACATAATCCTCCTCATAAATCTTAGCCTTAGTTGGATCTCAGATCAAAAAATTCGAGGTTAATGAGAGAATAAGTTTTGATTTCACTTGATTTTTTCAGATTGTTAAGAAAACTAAACATTGACCAATGACAACCAAAAGCAATAATTTACGCTGGGAAATCTTAGGCTCACGTCGACTCAGTAACTACCTCTGGGCAGTGATTGTCACCATAGGAGGAACAGGTTTTCTCCTCTCGGGTTTATCAAGTTACTTGAAAATCAATCTCCTCTTAGTTTCCGACACCACAAATTTACAATTCATACCTCAAGGAATCGCCTTAACTTTCTACGGAGTGGCAGGTTGTCTACTTGCAACCTATCTTTGGTTAGTAATTTTTTGGGATGTTGGTAGTGGCTACAATGAATTCGATCAAGAAACAGGGAAGATTACCATTGCCCGTTCAGGGTTTCCCGGTAAAAATCGGTCCGTAGAAGTCAGCATCCCCATTGAAGAAGTGCAATCTATTCGAGCTGAAATTAAGGAGGGACTTAACCCCAAGCGAGTCTTGTATTTACGTTCTCAAAAGTTTCGGGATATTCCCTTAACCAGAGTTGGAGAACCCATCGCTTTATCAACTCTGGAAAATCAAGGTGCTGAATTAGCAAGATTTCTGCAAGTTCCTTTGGAAGGACTGTAAATAAGGGATGAGGGATAAGGGATGAGGAACAAGACAAGTATCAATCACCATCATTGTTCACTAGCAAAATTGTCATCATCCTCCAGGAAAATCTAGAAGAACAAAATTAGGGTAGAGATAGAGTATGTTGCCACTCTATTTCCTTCCTCTGTAATTCACCTCAACATGAGCTATCAACCATTAACTCGAAAAATAACAAAACATCAATCTCAGATTAACTCTCAAATTTCTCCTTGGGTCTCACATCTTCTTTATTCTTTAGGTAGTTATTTTATAATCCCAACTTTTTTTGGTGAAATTAAAATCACCGGTCAAGAAAATATTCCTCCAAGTAATCCCGTAATAGTTGCGCCAACCCATCGTTCTCGTTGGGATGCTTTCATTATTCCTTACACCGTAGGAAGACTAGTTAGTGGGAGAGATCTTAGATTCATGGTTTCTGCTAATGAAGCTAAAGGGCTTCAAGGATGGTTTGTCCGCCGGATGGGATGTTTCCCTGTCGATATTCAGCATCCTAAGGCGGGAAGTATAATTCATAGTGTGGAACTATTACAAGATAATGACATGGTTGTGATTTTCCCTGAAGGAGGAATTTTTCGAGATGATAAGGTTCATAAACTGAAACGAGGTGCGGCTTTTATCGCTCTCGAATTTCAACTACAACAACCCCATAAGCAGGTTGAAATCCTGCCGATAACTATTAGATATAGCCAGCCTTATCCTAGTTGGCAAACTAACATTGCTGTCGATATCGGTATGCCACTCAGGGTCTCTGACTATTTAAAAGATTCCCTAAGAAAAAGTTCACAAAAATTAACTCAATCCCTACAAGCAAAGTTACAAGAAATGTCAGAAAAAAACACATGCGACCGTATTTGATCTTTAATGAAAATCTATCGGGTTATAATTCAAGAATCTATAAAAGATTCCATAATATTGTCATTGTTGTCATTAGAGACAAAATAAAAAGTGACTATTTATAAATAGCGCAAAAAAATAATATGGATCGCGCGTCCCAATCAACAGAATCTATGCGACATTCCAAGCCTGGGTTTCAATGTTCAAACCCTAATTGTATGGCGGCTAACAATTTAGAAAGTAGTTTATGTCGTCAATGCAAGACTCCATTAGTAAAACGCTATCTCTGGGCAATAGGCGCAATATCAAATAATTCTCTCGAAAATAAGGCGACATTCTCCTCTCAAATCAATGACAGCGAAATCGGCTTGTTAATTGGCGATAGATATCTTGCTTTAACTCAACAAATATTCCTTGATACCAAGCCTGGTTTGACACCTCAAATCCCCGAGGAAATTCCTCAAGAAATATCAACTTACCTCCAGTTATTTTCCTACTCACCTCATATTCCCCAGGTTTATGGTCAACTTGATGGTTACAATATTTGGCTATTAGATTATGGGACAGTCCCCCACGATTCTTTGGGAAAGCTTGACTATCCCCAACAATTAGTTCCGAAAATATTATCTTTTTGGCCGCAAGCTGAGGCAATTAGACAATTAAACTGGTTGCGGCAGCTAGCGAGTTTATGGAAGCCATTGCTAGAGAGGAAAGTGGCATCAACTATATTAAATCCTGATTTGGTAAGAGTGAACGGTTCCTTAATTCAATTAATAGAATTAGAATTCGATGCTAAAACTCCACCAAAACTCCAGGAGCTCGGCAGGCTATGGTCACAATTTGCGAAAAACGCGTCCCCCTTAATCAAACAATTGATAGAGACAATATCACTGCGGATAGAAAATGGTTCCATTGAAAAGATTGAGCAAGTTTTGGGTCTATTAGATTATTCCTTAGAGCTATGTAGTCAAAATTACGATTATTCTTATCAGGTTTTTGCTTGTAGTGATTCGGGCCCGACTCGTCCCAATAATGAGGATGCCGCATATCCTGATAATTCTACACCCGTGGTAATTAAAAACCAGGATGTCAGTTTAGCAATAGTCTGCGACGGAGTTGGAGGTCATGAAGGAGGGGAAATTGCCGCCAAAGAAACTATTCATCATTTGCGAACAAATATTGAAGATATGTCCTTTTCGCAAGAACATAATTCTCCAGGAACCATATTCAAGCAATTAGCCAAATTTACCAATAAAGCAAACGACGCTATTTGTAAGCGGAATGACAATGAAAAGCGTCAAGAAAGACAACGCATGGGAACAACTCTAGTAATGTCTTTAATCCGCAATCATGAGGCTTACTTAAACAGTGTGGGTGATTCGCGAATTTATTTGGTGACCTCAGCAGGATGTCATCAAGTAACAATAGATGACGATCTCGCTTCCAGAGAGGTTCGCCTCGGTTATGCTGTGTATCGTGATGCACTTCAATATCCTTCCGCTGGTGCTTTAATTCAGGCTTTAGGAATGCGCCATTCTAGCGCCCTCCATTCTAATGTTAAACGCTTTATTATTGACGATAATTGTGTTTTCTTGCTTTGTACTGATGGACTGAGCGATTTTGATCGAGTCGAACAATATTGGCGCAACACAATCTTACCGATGCTTAACGGCAAGATGAGCATTGCTAGTACAGTAAAAACACTAGTAAAAATTGCCAATGAAAAAAATGGTCATGACAATGTGACTGTGGCGTTGGTTCATTGTCGAATTAAACCAAAAACGTCAAAGACTATAAGCCCAATTTTATGGTCTAAAGTAGAAACGGCAATTGAGGATTCCCTTGTTTGGTCTGATGTTAACCCTGAGATTTTGACTTTACCTAATACGGAATTTATCGCTACAGAGCCTAATTTGGCAGAGTCAACACAAGAAAATTTTATTCCTCATCGAACAAAACAAACTCTACTATTACTCGCCACTTTCTTAAGTGTTATTTTATTAGTCGCTTTGGGCTTTATATTGTACTCGTTACAATCTAGAATTGAAGATCAAGGAAATGATCTTAATCAACCCGAGTTGGAACAAATAATTCCTGATAATGAAGACTAAATATTATGGGCAACAAACAATAGCTTAACCCTATTATCTAAACTGTATTATCTAAACTGTGGGCCAAAGATTATAGGGAATCCATTGATCCCTATAATTCCTCAATAAATCTAACCTCAAGTGCTTTCAGGCAAAATACTCAGGTTCATTTCCAGGTTTCCATTTTATATTGCAGCCAATGCTAGGTTTTTGCGTAAGATTAATCTGACCTTGGGCCAGTAAGCAATCAATAGCTTGACGTAAATCTGTTCCTGTCACGGGTATCTGATTGCTAGGTCGACTATCATCTAGCTGACCTCTATATACTAATTTTCTTGAGTCATTATATAAAAAGAAATCTGGGGTACAAGCCGCAGTATAAAGTTTGGCAACTTCCTGTGTTTCGTCGTAACAGAATGGAAAATTAAACCCTAATTTTTGTGCCATTAGTTTCATATTTTCTGGTGAGTCATCAGGGTATTTACTCGCATCATTAGAACTAATCGCAATCATGCCTAAAGATTTATGTTGATAGTCTTTGGCCATTTGCGCTATTTCTTGCTCGATATGTTTTACAAAAGGACAATGGCAGCAGATAAACATTACGAGCAATGCTGTTTTATCTTCAAAACTGGCTAAGGATATTGTTTGGCCGGAAACAACATCAGGCAATCTAAAATCAGGAGCTTGAGTTTCTAATTCAAGCATTGTTGAAGGTGTTAGCGTCATAATGTTTACCTCAAAAACATTGAAACTATCATAAGAACATTGCCCCTAGTCTACTGTAATTTCCCCTATAAAATAAAGATAATCTATTAAGTTGTCATTACAATTAAGGGAAAATACTTAATTCTATTTTTGTTTTTGTAACTAAAAAATATCTTTATTTACCTAGTGTGTTTGAGATTAATATCTCACCATAGATTGACTTTTAAATTATGATCTACCTATTTGTTAAAAATATAAGATATGCTGTGTTTAGATGACTAACTTGTAATTTTTAAAACTCACAAAAGTAATTTAGAAATTAGAGTTGGCAAGATTAGTAAGTCTGACTTTAATTATTCATCCAATTGTCTTGAAAGAGCCTTATGGGTATTTTCAATGAGTTATTGCCTAAATCCTTCTTGTCCTAAACCTCTTAATCATCCTAAAGCTAAGAAATGTAGAGCTTGTGGGTCTAAACTGCTATTACGCAATCGCTATCACTTAGTAAAAGGACTAGGAAAAGGCGGTTTCGGGGCGACTTTTTTGGCTGCTGATTTATCATTACCAGGTCAACCATTATGTGTAATTAAGCAGTTACGACCTAATACTGATAATCCTAATTTTCTCTCAATGGCAAGAGAACTCTTTGAAAGAGAAGCAAAAACCTTGGGAAAAGTAGGAAATCATCCTCAAATACCAAGATTATTAGATTATTTTGAAGATAGACAACAATTCTATTTGGTACAGGAATTTGTTAAGGGAAATAATCTTCAACAGGAAGTCAAGAAACACGGGGTGCTTGATGAAAAAAAAGCTAGACAGGTCTTGACTGAGGTTTCGATTATTCTCAGGGATATTCACATTCAAAAGGTGATTCATCGTGATATTAAACCAGCAAATATTATTCGTCGTGAGATTGATAATAAGCTGGTATTGATTGATTTTGGGGTGGTTAAGAATCAGGTTAATACTATTGCCGCTGGCAATGGTGATCAAACAGCTTTAACGGCATTTGCCGTCGGAACTCCAGGTTTTGCACCTCCAGAACAATTGGCAATGCGACCTGTATACGCCAGTGATGTCTATGCTCTAGGCGTTACCTGTATGTATTTGATGTCAGGAAAAGCGCCGAAAAATATTGAATCTGACCCTTTAACTGGGGAAATACAATGGTTTAAGTATATTGATGTCAGTGATGAATTTGCGGATATCTTGCTAACAATGTTGGAGGTTTCAGTCAAAAATCGCTATAAAACCGCGGATGAAGTACTACAAGCATTAGACATGACAGAACATCTGGATGATCTTAGCCATAGTATGGTTGGTTTTTCCAGTGATTTGTCCGAAGATAAAGGGAATAGTGGTTCCCATGGACAAGTTGCCTCTTATTCTTCTAGAAGAACAACTTCTTCGAGGTCAAGAGATCAGATGGGGACAAGAGAGCGCACTGGTTCTCGAAGTCGAGCTAACCCTAAATCTCGCAGGAATGATTCTGCTTCTCGAAATCGAACTGCCAGCAGAATGGGAACGACAAGGAATACTTCGGAGCGGAATAATCGCGGAAACCCCATTTCTCGGAGCCAGGGTAGGGCTCAAAGCCAGGGCAGATCTAATCGGGTTGATTCTACAGGGAAAAATCCGCCTCGGGAAATCAAAAAACCAATTAAGGTTGATCGCCAAACTTTATTAGATTCTTATGCTGGTGGTCGGAGGGATTTTGCCGGTAAGGATATAAGTCTACAGAATTTACAGAAAGCTAATTTGTCTGGATCTAATTTTCATCACTCGAGAATGATTAAAGTTAATTTCCAAGGAGCAGATTTGAGTTCCGCCGATTTTACTGGTTGCGATCTCCGACAAGGGCTGTTGCGGAATGCCAATTTAGGACGAAGTTATTTAAGTTATGCCAACTTAGAAGGTACGGATTTGCGTGGGGCTGATTTGAGTTTTGCTCATCTTAAGAATACTAAGTTGAAGGGGGCAAATCTTTGTGGGGCTAATTTAACTAGTGCTAATATCACAGAGGAGCAATTGGTGTTAGCTAAAACCAATTGGACAACAGTTTTGCCTAATGGAAAAAGGGGTTTTTGGTAAGTAGTAATTCTTAATTCCTAATTAATTTTTTACCTTTTATCTTTGCTCTCTTTCTCGGCGAATTTGTTGGGTTGCAGCAACATGTTCTCTAAGGGTGCGACTAAAGACATGGGTACCATCGTAACGCGCGACAAAAAAGAGATACTCGGTACTCTCGGGGTTAAGGGTTGCTTTGAGGCTCGCAAGTCCGGGAGAGGCGATCGCAGTAGGCGGCAGTCCAAAATTACGGTAGGTATTATAGGGATTGGGAGTTCCTACTTGGGCGAAAGTTAGGGGGCGATCAGCTGTTTGCCTAATGCCTAAGCCATATTCTACGGTAGGGTCAGATTCTAACCGCATGCCTTTTTGCAGTCTCGCAGTGAATACTCCTGAAATGAGAGGTCGTTCCTGCTGAACGACGGATTCTTTTTCCACAATACTTGCCAAGGTTACCCATTCGAGAAGAGAGTAATTGGTGTTGGCTTGTTCGTATACAGGAAGTGCGATCGCCTCGAAACTATCTAGCATGACCTGAATGATATTTTGGGGCTCCCTAATGCGATCGCTTGCTATTTTATAGGTATCAGGATATAAAAATCCTTCGAGATGGGGTAAATCTTGGGGCAGCCAAGGATATTGTTCGTAAGGAATTTTCTTCGTTGCAGCGATAAAATTAGCCTGAGTAAAATAATCTAGAGATTCAAAATAAGCACCCATTTGCTCAATTGACCAGCCTTCAGGAATGGTGAAACTCGTTTGCATAATTTCGCCACGCCAGATTTTCTCGGCAATTTTCGGCAAACTATCTTCTGGAGACAATTGGTAGGTTCCGGCTTTAAAACCTCCAGTATTATCTTGTTGCTGTTGCAATTTAGTCCAAATTTTCCAAGCTTCCAAGGATTTAATTAAGCCTGATTCAAGTAATTCATTACCTATTTGATTGCCAGGAGTCCCCTTATCGACAGTAAAAATAATTTCTTCTGATTCGGCGGCCGTTTGAGCGGTCACGGCAACTGGAGAAATTGCTTTTTGCCACCATAACCAAGCCATGACAGTGCCAATTCCCACAACAACAGTCAAAATACCTGAAAATAGAAGTAATGGCGATTTCGGGCGAGATTTTTTTTGATTAGTTTTCATCAATTACTTTAGCGTTCGTCGAATTCCTCAAATAATAACTCTTCTAAAATCGATTGAAACTCGTCTTCATCAGGGGAAACTAATTCCAACTCATGATTCTGGTTGTAACGAGCGAAAAATAATAGGGGAGTTAAGGGTGTATAGATAGAATATTTATGTTGGGCATGATAAAAGCTAGCTAGTAACTGTAGCTCTTCTGCTTCTAAATCGCCACCGTCCTCATCCAAATTCAGGGTTAAGAGTTGTTCTTCTTCAATGGGCGGCAGTTCTCCTGTGGCGGTTAGACTATAACCTGTATGCTGAAGATAAAGATTTTGTTCGGCCAGTACTGCTTTGGCATTAGCAAAGATTTCTGCTATTTCCGCATCGTCTTCTAACATGACAGCTTCTACTTCCTCGGTGTCGCTATCATCATCATCCCAGCTAATAATCACAATGGGAATATCCACTGGCATTAACAACAAATAGGTAATGCCATCAGTATCCAAAGAATGCTCAATGTAACAGCTGAGAGACCGCCCTTTCTCGTCAAAAATTTGGACTGTCTCTTCGTTACTTGGTTCTTTATCCTGGCTAAAATGGGAAGACATAAACAGTTATCAGTTATCAGTTATCAGTCAACAGTTGACAGCTTTCTTCGCAAGTGTCTATCAGCGAAACAAGTTAGGCAATTATTCCTACTAAGTTATAAATTACCAGCTAACAGCACCTTTTTTTCGTCATGTTGCCTTTTATCTGCGCGATCAATAGCACTGCTTCCTCTGTTGCTCTTGATTCTTCCCTTGAGAAATTACTTCTTGGGTTTGTAAGTGGACTTGACTTGTAACTCCTGTAATTGTTTATTATCAACTGTTGCTGGGGCGTCGGTTAAAAGACAGCTTGCTTGTTGGGTTTTGGGGAAAGCAATGACATCGCGGATTGAATCTTCTTGCGCTAGCAACATTATCAGACGATCTAAGCCATAGGCAATGCCTCCATGGGGAGGGGTGCCATATTCAAAGGCTTCTAGAAGAAAACCAAATTTCTCCTTAGCTTCTTCTTCCGATAGTCCGATAGTAGTGAAAACTTTTTCTTGGATGTCTTTTTGGTAAATTCGCAAACTTCCACCACCTATTTCGACGCCATTGTATACCAGGTCATAGGCCTGGGCTCTAGCCGTTGCTAAATCGTTAATGTCTTCAGGATAAGGTGCGGTAAAGGGGTGATGAATTGCTTCTAAACGTTTCTCCTCAGAATTCCATTCAAACATGGGGAATTCGGTAATCCAAACTAGGTTTAATTTCTCATGGTCGATTAAGCCCAATTCTTCGCCAATAAATAAACGGACTCTATCTAGGGTTTTATTAACTGTATCGGTGTCTCCTGCACCAAAAAGAAGTAAATCTCCTGGCTTTGCCGCCGTCTTGGCTAATAATTCTTGCTTTTGGGTTTCGGAGAGGTTATCTTTGATTGCGCCAATAGTGTCAATTTCGTTATTTTCTCTGACTCTGATATAAGCAATTCCTTTGGCTCCTGCGGCGATCGCCTCGTTGAAAATATCACCTTTGGGTTTGATTCTCACATTAGAAATACTTTCATTTCCTCCAGGAATTGGTAGCACCTTAACTGTGCCACCGCTGGCGATCGCCCCAGAGAAGACTTTAAAACCACTGTCTTTGACAATTTCACCGACATCAACTAATTCCAATTCAAAACGAGTATCCGGGCGATCGCTACCGTAGCGAGCCATGGCGTCAGCATAGGTTAAACGAGGAAAAGGACGAGGTAATTCAATACCTTTGACAGCTTTAAAGATATGACAAATCAGAGCTTCATTAAGCTCAATAATTTCTTCTACCGACATGAAACTCATTTCCATGTCCAATTGGGTAAATTCTGGTTGCCTGTCAGCACGGAGATCTTCATCGCGGAAACAACGCGCGATTTGATAGTAGCGATCGCAGCCGGAGACCATCAGCAATTGCTTAAACAACTGCGGCGATTGGGGCAAAGCATACCAATCAGCAGGATTTACCCGAGAAGGTACTAGATAATCTCTCGCGCCTTCGGGAGTGGAGCGGGTCAAGATGGGAGTTTCAATTTCCAGGAAATTTTCTTGATCTTCAAGGAAACGACGCATTGCTTTGACGACTTGATGACGTAGTTGGAGATTTTTCGCCATGCGATCGCTTCTGAGGTCGAGATAGCGATATTTCAGCCGTAAATCTTCTCTCACAGATTCGTATTCTGAAGTGCAAACTTGAAAGGGCAATTGTTTACTAACACTATTTAACAATTCAATCGAATCAGCGTAGATCTCCACTTCTCCTGTTGGGAGTTTGGGGTTGAGGGATTCTTCGGGGCGTTGGGAAACTTTACCGACAATTTTGACAACATATTCACTGCGAAGGGCGATCGCGTCATTATAGGAGTCGGGAGTGCGTTGGGGATCGCTCACAATTTGGACTGTGCCAGTGCGATCGCGTAAATCGATGAAAATTACGCCGCCATGATCACGACGGCGATCGACCCAACCGAATAGGGTTACCGTCTTATCTATATGTTCTGCCCTTAGCTCACCACAGTAGTTAGTTCTCATATCGCTTTGTTAAATAAAATTTAAAATAATACAGCGTCCTTTAGATTAACAGAAAATTAGCTTGTGCAAGTAAATTGCCAGGTATGAAATGCTAATGGCTAATGGATAATTGCTTTTTATTAAATTGAATTAATAATGCTGTCTGCGCTTTGACTATTTATTTATTATTGCACTGTTGACAACCAATCAAAACCTATTAAACGACTATCCACTGTTGCTAGGATAAGTCCATAGTTAATTGCTGTTGCAGCAATAAATCGATCTGCTGGATCGTGATGTGACAAATTGATTTGACGGGATAGCAGAGCAATTTCATAAGTTAAACGGGCTTCTTTAAGATCTAAAATTTTGAGATGTTTTTTGATCCAGGTAATGGGTTCAGAATTTATCTCTATTCGCCCCTTTTCCGCAAGAATCAAAGTTTCCCATACGCTGATGGGTGAAAGCCATAGCTCGTTTTTCTCTGATGCAATGATAGTTCGTAAGTTCTTAGATAGCTTTTCGTCTCCAAACAAATACCATAGCCAAATATGAGTATCAAGCAATAGTTTCAATTTAATATTTCCCATTCTGAGGTTTCAATTGCAGGATTAATTATGTCTGCGATAATTTTCCCTGTATTTTTAGCGACACCAAATTTTTCTCTAGTGTGAGCTTCTGGGGCTGGATTTACTACGACTAAGGGTTGACCGTTACGAGTAATTGTCAGTCCTTCTCCAGTTCGATTTACTTCATCAAGTAAGCGAAGACATTGAGCTTTGAACTTAGAGATTTGAATGTTTTTCATAACATTGAACTAAATTTGCTCTTCTTTTTTAATTATACAAAAAACTATGGTCATTAACTATAGTCATTAATATTGTACAGTTTGACTTTTGATTATTCCTTTGGCTACCATTTCTTCTGCTTTACTTTCTATCTTAATGATATGATCGCCTCTCATAGTTCAATAGCTTCTTTCACGACGCGATCGCGAATCCGTTGCTTAAGTCCTTTTTCCGTCTTGATCGCAATCTCTTCAACCCTCAAAACCTTAAACTCCCCGACGATAATTAGTCAGGTTTTCAGGAAGGTCAATTTCAGGAGCAAGCTTCGGATCAGCAACAGGAATACCTGCTGTTACCTTAAGAGGTAATTCTCCCGCCCAAATCGGTAATTTATAATCAACCGCATCATCTAATGGTTGCCCCGTGCGAACTTTAGCTGAACCCTCTTCAATGGGAAAAGCCAGCACAGTAGTCGCTTTCAACTCTTGAGCATGAGGAATCCGCGCCTGTGACCAACGTCCAGGAATCATTTGATCTGTCAACGCTTTTAACGCAGCCATTTTCTCGGTTTCACTGTCAACTAACTTTGCTTTGCCAAATAAAACTACAGAGCGATAATTCATTGAGTGATGAAACAAAGAACGTGCGATTACCAAACCATCTAATAAAGTTACCGTTAAACAAACATTAATTCCTTGTTCGAGATTTTTCATCAGACGACTAACTGAAGACCCATGAAGATACAAGTGATCGCCTGCTCTGCCATAAGCCATCGGAATCACAAAAGGTTGCTCATTACTCACAAATCCCACATGAGCGACCAATGCTTCATCGAGAATGCTGTAAATTAATTCTCGTTCTTGACTACCCCGTTTTGGTAAACGTCTAAGTTTACTGCGATCGCTGACCTGAAGATTGGCGGACTTAGACATAATTGATTTCATTATTAGTTTTTCTTGAATCCAAAATAAAGGGAATATTGGTATGATTCAAGAGCCACTTTTCACTTTTTATTCCAGTCCACTTAATAATTATGGACTTAGCAATTCACCTCAAAAGTAATTCCCCAATTCCCTTATATCAACAACTGACTGAGAAAATTCGTACTGCGATATTAGAAGGCCGACTCCAACCCAAGCAAAAACTACCTTCATCTCGAAGTTTGGCAAAATCTCTCATGATTTCTCGTTCCACCGTGATCCAATGTTACGAACAGTTAGCCAGCGAAGGATATTTAGAAACTCGTTCTGGTTCGGGGACTTATGTCTGTCATCAAATACCTGATGAATGGCTCAATGCACAGCCTATTGAACCTGTAACGAATCAAATAGCTCAAGATTTAACGCTGTCTCAATTTGGCAAGAATTTGATTTCTGTCGGCAGTTTAGAAGTTTCAGAACCAGGTTTTGAGATTAGCTTCCGCTATGGCAATCCTGCGAATGGGCATTTTCCTCTTCAACTGTGGCGCAAATTTTTAAATCGTTATTGTGATAGTCCAACTGCTTTGCTGAATTATGCTGCTGATGCTGCGGGACATTTTCCCTTAAGAGTTGCGATCGCTAATTATTTAAGGCGTTCTCGTGCAGTTTGCTGTAATCCTAAACAAGTCATCATTGTTAATGGTTCCCAGCAAGCTTTAAATTTAATTGCTCGTTTGACCTTAAACCCTGGTGATTGGCTGGCAATGGAAGATCCTGGTTATTTGGGCGCACGTAAATGTTTCAGCAGTCAATCTGCGAATTTACAACCAATTCCTATTAATTCTGAAGGTTTAAATATTGATCTTTTAACTCAATGTAATCGTAACTTTAAATTAGTTTATGTTACGCCATCCCATCAATTTCCCACAGGAGTTACCTTAACTTTGAGACAAAGAATTGCTCTGCTGCAATGGGCGCAAACGACCGGAACTTTGATTATCGAAGATGATTATGATAGTGAATTTCGTTATGGAGAACAGCCGATTCCTGCTTTACAGGGCATGGATAAAAGTGAGTCTGTCATTTATGTGGGGACATTCTCAAAAACAATGTTTCCTTCTTTGAGAATTGGTTATTTAGTCGTGCCAGATTCCTGGATATCTTTAGTCAGGAATGCTAAATGGTTATGCGATCGCGTGACTCCATTGTTAGAACAATATGCTCTTACTGATTGGATTATTGAAGGTCATTTTGAGAGACATATTCGACGGATGAGAAAACTTTATAATCTGCGTCGCCAAGTTTTAATCAGAGCTTTGGAGAAATATTTTGGAGATCGCGTAACTATTCTGGGGGCGAATGCAGGTATTCATGTGATGGTTAGAATTGAGACAGGCTTGTGCGATCGCGTTATTCTCCAAAAAGCAGCAGCAGTTGGAGTTGGCTTGATTAGTGCAAGAGAATATTATTTAAAACCCCAAGATCAAGGAGAGTTTATTTTTGGCTATGCTCAACTCACAGAAATTAAAATAGAGCAGGGTATTTGCAAATTGTCTCAGATATTAGAAATTAGCAATTAATGACTTTAAAACATACCACCGATCGCGATCCGAGCAATCCAAAAAGGAATCAAACAACCAAGGGCCAACCAATCTCGCCAACGTAGGCGTAACTGATGCCATTGCACACGATGGGTATTCGGACTCGTGAAACCTCTGATATCCATTGCGATCGCAATTTGTTCAGCTCTCATCAACAGATTTTCTAAAAGTTTCTCCACCACAATTAACCAAACCTGGGTACTGCCTCGAAACCCTAATTTCTTCCAATTAATCGCTCTAGTGCGGACAGAACGAAATAGATTTTGGACTTCTTCTAAAACTAGAGGAATGAACCTCAAAGCCAAAGTTAAAGTAAGAGCAATTTCTGTTACTGGTATTTTTAACCGCCGCAAGGGACTCATTAAGTCTTCTAGTCCTGCGGTGATCTCCTCTGGCGCAGTAGTAAGCAAATAAAGATTTGTACTGTAGATTAAAGTAAAAATCAAAGTGGAAATTCTGATTGCCACATCTAAAGAACGGCGCGTAACACTAAAGCGACCTAAATCTACCAAAACATAATGATATTCATCAACTTGAAACGCTCCAATAATTTTATGGAAAAATTGGGCGACTGCATTGAGAATCCGATTGGCAAATAAATCTTGTGGAGGTTCAATAAAACTAAAACTATCAGCAGGTAATCGCGGTTGATGGCTGATTGCCAATCCATCAGGGGCAAAAGCAGTTAAAACCAAAATAAACAGAGATATGGTGAGTAACAATCCCATCTGCTGTCGCCATACCCGCAGGGGAATTGCTGCTGAGAAAGTAAGGATAATTAATAACCCCGAAAGGCCCAGGCGCCAAAAAGGATTAGCCAACAGCGGTGCAAGCAGGAAAGTCATTAACCAGACTAGTTTAATTCTAGGGTCAATCTTGTGCAGCCAAGTAACAGGTTTTTCCAGATAAAGCCCAATAGGGAGCGATCGCAATAAATCCATATTGGTCGTGGATGTAGATTAAATAGCAGTTAAACTCTCAATACTGTAACAAAAAAGTAAAAAAATTCTGTATCCTAGTTTTGGTGAGGAAAATGGCAAAAATAATCTCCATGATTAAAATGAAATTGAAATTTTTCCCCACACTGTAATGTTAGAGATATACTCAAAGACGGTTAGCCTTTCAATACCAAAGTAAACAAAATATAATTTTGGTCGAATAAGTAAAAAACTATACTGTTCAATCAGTCGTGTGGATTCTATTCGAGGGCAACTATAGGCTATTTTATAGCTGAATAACAATAGTAAAACGTGGAGACACAAGCAATGCCTCAAGGAACAGTAAAATGGTTCAATGTAGAAAAAGGTTTTGGTTTTATCAAACCAGATGAGGGAGACAAAGATTTATTTGTGCATCATTCAGAAATTCAAGGCCAGACTCTTAACGATGGTGATAAGGTCGAATTTGGGGTTGGTGAAGGTAGAAAAGGCCCTTGTGCAATTGAGGTAAAGAAGATCTAAGTAACCAACAGAATAAATATCTCCAAAAGGCAATTGCTTTGCTCTAATTTGCAGAGTAATTGTCGTTTTGGAACTCATAAGATTTTATTAGGTATGCTTTATTCTATTGACTTAAGCAGGAGGTTCTTGCTGGCAACACCAAGAAGATCGAGAACTCGGAGCCAGAATAAAGCTTGAAACCCATTGTCTTATCTTTTCTTCAGAGAGATTGATCGGGAAGTTTTCCCCTAATTTTTGAGCTTTATCGATACAGCAAATTAACCTATGATAATTATTTCATAATCAAAAAACACTTGTATTCCCGACTGTGTGGGTTTTTCCAAGAGTATAGGCTGCCCTATGATAATACGGTGGTCTATATTTTTGTCCCTGCGATCACGTATTGTATTTGAGAAACTTCCCTATAATTATTGTGACCGAATGTAACAAAATATCTCACTTTTGTATAAGCTAGTTAGGTGGAGTCTCACCGCATAGGTGGCAACAGAGAGGAGTCTATTGGATAAATACCAGACATTTATAGACCGATTAGCAGAACGGGTAGCCAGTCGACCTGAAAAGACGGCATTCACTTTTTTGCAAGATGGGGAAACCGAGTCCAGTAGCCTTAGTTATCAGGAATTAGAAGCTAAAGCGACTGCGATCGCCACTGTCTTACAAAGTCGAAATGCCAAGGGAGAGCGCGCCCTGCTTTTGTATCAACCTGGATTAGAATTTATCACTGCATTCCTAGGTTGCTTATATGCTGGGGTGGTTGCCGTCCCCGCCTATCCTCCCCGTGCAAATCGTTCTATTGGTCGGCTGTTAGCGATTGTTGCTGATGCTAATGCCAAGTTTGCTCTGACTAGTGAGGATTTACGACCCAAGATTGAAGAAAAATTTCATTTAGCAGGACAAAAATCACTTCATTTCATTGCAACGGATCAAATAGAAGTCAATCTAGCCGACCATTGGCGCAGACCTGAGCTGACTAGTCAGAATTTGGCCTTTTTGCAGTATACGAGTGGGTCTACTGGTACACCGAAAGGGGTCATGGTTAGTCATCGCAATTTGCTTGACAACTCGTCCTCTATTCAGCAAGCCTTTCAGAATCTTCCTGAACAAAAGATTGTTTCCTGGTTGCCTCCCTATCATGATATGGGATTGATTGGCTCGATACTTCAGCCTCTTTATGTCGGTTCATCGATGTATATGATGCCTCCTGTGACATTTTTGCAGCGTCCCTATCGTTGGCTGAAAGTTATTGACAAATATCGAGCAGAGACCTCTGGCGGCCCTAATTTTGCCTATGATCTTTGTGTGAGCCAGATTAGTGAGGAGCAAAGAGATAGCCTCGATCTAAGTTGTTGGACTTTAGCTTTTTCTGGTGCTGAACCTGTGCGTGCTGAGACCATTCAACGGTTTAGCAGTTATTTTCAAAGTTCTGGGTTTCGCAAACAAGCTTTTTATCCTTGTTATGGCATGGCGGAGTCTACTTTGCTGATCACCGGTGGAGAGCGACAGGTAGAGCCTATTTTGCGAAATTTTGATAAGCAGAGTATTGAGCAAAATCACGCGATCGCGATTCTCCCAACCAGTTCCGTTCCCATCGGAGGAGAGCCAATGCCTACCCCCATATTAGGGAGTAAGCAAGCAGAACTAATTACTTTAGTTAGTTGTGGGACTAATCGGCAGAATCAGTGCCTGGCGATCGCAAATACGGATAACCTAGAAGAATGCAGCGAGGGCGAGGTCGGTGAAATTTGGGCTGCCAGCAATAGCATTGGTCAAGGATATTGGAATCGTCCCGAACTAACCCAATATGCTTTTGGTGCTAGGCTCGAAAATTATCCCAATGTGAGGTTTCTGCGCACGGGAGATTTAGGCTTTATTCAAGATGGAGAACTATTTGTCACAGGAAGACTCAAAGATTTAATTATTATTCGCGGCCGCAACCATTACCCCCAAGACATAGAATTAACAGTTGATAACGCTCAGGTCGCAGTTCGTCCTGGGAATGGAGCTGCTTTTTCGGTGGAGATTGACGGAGAAGAGAAATTAGTAATTACTCAAGAGATAAAAAGGACTTATCTTCGGAAGTTAAATGTCGAAGAAGTTACCAAGGCAATTCGTCAGGCAGTTTTACAAAATCACGAACTAAATCCCCATGCGATCGTTTTAATTAAAACTGCTAGTATTCCTAAAACTTCTAGTGGGAAGATCCAACGTCATGCTTGTAAAGCAGCTTTTCTCGATGGTAGCTTGAATGTTGTTGGAAAATCAGTCAGTAGTGATCAGTTAAAGAATAGAGACAAGAAAATACAGAACAGAGAGCGGCAAGGGAATAATCAGCAGGAAATTATTGAAGATTGGTTAATCGAAAATATTGCTCAGAGATTGGCTGTGAGTAATACAGAAGTCGATAGCTCGGAACCTTTTGCCAGCTTGGGCTTAGATTCGGTACAGGCTGTTAGGTTATCAGCAGATTTGGAAGATTATTTACAGCTAAAGCTTTCTCCGACCCTAGTTTACGATTATCCTAATATCTCCAGTCTGGCAAGTTATTTATCTCATTTAAACAGTACCTTGGGAGAAGGTCAGCAGCGATCGCAGCAAACTAAGCCGAAGACTAGTCAAACAGAAATCGCGATCATCGGCATGGGTTGTCGTTTTCCTGGCGCCAACAACCCTCAGGAATTCTGGACCCTCCTGCAAAATGGGCAAGAAGCTATCAAAAAAAGTGATCGTTGGTCAGGTGAAGATTATGGCGGTTTTATTTCTGATGTAGATAAATTCGATCCTCAGTTTTTTGGGATTACTCCTCGCGAAACCCAGCGGATGGACCCTCAACAGAGATTGTTACTCGAAGTCAGTTGGGAAGCCCTAGAAGATGCCGCGATTGCACCAGAGGCAATTTCTGATACCTCAACAGGAGTCTTTGTTGGGATCAGTAGCAGCGATTATTCTCAATTGCAACTACATTATGGAACAGAATTAGATGCCTATGCGGGCACGGGGAATGCCCATAGTATTGCGGCAAATCGTTTGTCCTACAGTTTAGACCTTCGTGGCCCCTCGATGAGCGTAGATACGGCTTGTTCTTCTTCTTTGGTAGCCGTGCATTTAGCTTGTCAAAGTCTCAAGAATGGGGAATGCCAAACTGCGATCGCGGGTGGCGTGAATTTAATGTTATCCCCCGAATTGACCCAAACTTTCTCTTTGGCCGGAATGATGGCCGCCGATGGGCGTTGTAAAACCTTTGATGCTGAGGCTGATGGTTATGTACGGGGAGAAGGTTGTGGGGTAATTATTCTCAAGCGACTAGATGATGCAATCCGCGATCGCGATAATGTTCTCGCCGTAGTTAAGGGCTCAGCGATTAACCAAGATGGACGGAGTAATGGTTTAACTGCTCCTAATGGTTTGGCCCAACAGGAAGTTATTCATCAGGCGATCGCCAATGCAGGAGTAACAGCTCAAGATATTAGTCATATTGAAGCTCATGGAACGGGAACTAGGTTGGGAGATCCCATCGAAGTAAGTTCGCTTAAAGCAGTTTTTGCTGGGCAGTCAGAAAATTCTATTTCTCCCGAAAATACTAGTTGCTATCTATCCTCGGTAAAAACCAATATCGGGCATTTAGAAGCTGCTGCGGGAATTGCAGGACTGATTAAAACTGTTTTGTCGCTGCAAAATGAAGCGGTTCCGCCCCATCGAAATTTTAAAAATTTAAACCCCCTGATTGATTTAGCCGATACCTCTCTATCAATTCCTACAACTCTACAATCCTGGCCACCATCAGCGAAACCTAGATTGGCAGGGATTAGTTCCTTCGGGTTTGGTGGCACAAATGCCCATGTGATAATTCAGGACTCTCCTTTTAAAGTTAAAAATCAACTTAAAGTCAAAAGTCAGGAAATTGAGGAACGCCCTTGTCATATTTTGACTTTATCGGCGAAAAATGAAACTGCGTTAAGCGATGTAGTTGCCAAATATCAGAAATATTTGCAGTCTAATCCTGATGTTGAAGTGGCAAACCTTTGTTTTACTGCGAACACAGGGCGCTCGCATTTTAACCATCGTCTCGCAATTCCCGCAGCATCCTCAGTCGAGCTACAGGAAAAACTGACAGATTATCTTTCAGGAAAAAGCAGCTCTGGGCTAGTTAGTAGCTCGATTGAGAAAAGCCAGAAAAACAAGCTTGCCTTTCTCTTTACAGGACAGGGTTCTCAATATGAAGGTATGGGTCGGGAATTGTATCAAACTCAACCTATTTTCCGTAGCACCCTAGACCATTGTGCGAGGATCTTGCAACCTTATCTTGGTGATAATTTAATTAATATTATTTATCCCCATGGATCAGCAGACAATGGGACATCCTCACTTAACCAAACAAAATACACTCAACCGGCAATTTTCGCTTTAGAATACTCCCTGGCGCAGATGTGGTTATCCTGGGGAATCAAACCTGATCTTTTGATGGGTCATAGTGTGGGGGAATATGTGGCTGCCGCGATCGCAGGGGTCTTTAGTTTAGAAGATGGGTTGAAACTAATTGCTGAAAGAGGAGCATTAATGCAAGCATTACCTCAAAATGGAGGCATGGTTGTTGTATTCGCCGAAGCAGAAGTAATCAAGAAAATTATTAAGCCTTACCAGGAAACCATAGCGATCGCAGCGATCAATGGCACGCAGAATATTGTGATTTCTGGAGATAATGATGGGCTAGAACAAGTAGTTGGTAAATTGGATGCCCAAGGCATAACCTACAAACAATTAACGGTTTCCCATGCGTTCCATTCACCTTTGATGCAACCGATTTTATCGGATTTTACCCAAGTCGCTCAGACCATTAATTATCAGGAGCCACAAATAAATTTAATTTCCAATGTGACAGGAAATCTCGTTACACAAGAGATTGCTAGTCCTGAATACTGGGTAAATCATGTGATTGCTCCAGTGAAATTTGCCCAGGGTATGGCATCTTTACAAAAACAAGCATGTAATGTCTTTTTAGAAGTTGGTTCTAAACCCATATTATTGGGAATGGGACGCAGCATTTTAGAAAATATTGAATCAACTAATACTGGGGTAAAAGATACCAGTTTGTATTTGCCTAGTTTACGACCCCGTAAATCTGATTGGTCGCAAATTATTAAGAGTTTAGCCAGTTTATATATTCAGGGTGTCAAAATTGATTGGCAAGGATTTGAGCAGGGTTATGTTCGAGAAAAATTACAGCTTCCCACCTATCCCTTCCAAAGACAAAGCTATTGGTTGGAAAAGAATGAGCAAGTCGCGGCAGTCAATTATGCTAAGGTTTTAGCGGGTAAAGTCGAGTCACCAGGAACAACAAAACTTGGTTATTATCAAGTTGAATGGAGAGAATATCTGCAAGCTGGTGACCCTAAAGAATTCTCAGCGGGTCAATGGATTATTTTTGGTGATGCCGACAACTTGGGAGCGGAGATCGCTCAACAATTAAAATCATTTAACCAAGATTATCTTTTAGTATCTGAGAAAGGAAATCTTCAGGCAGAAAATAATATTGATATTGATTACAACAGTTATCCTGATTTTCAGAAAGTAATAACAAAGCAAGCAAAAATTCAGGGTATTCTTTATTTATGGAGTCTAGATGGTCTAAATGGGTCTGAATTAGATACTAAAGATATTGAACAATATCAACAAAGAAATTGCACAAGTATTCTGAATCTAGTCCAAACTTTATTTAAGCAATCTGTAGTAGCACCCATTTGGATTATTACCCGAGATAGTCAGTTCATAGAGACAAAAACTGGATCATTATCTTCTCCTGACGCAAATAGTATTGTTGGCAATTCATTGTGGGGACTAGGTAAAGTCATTGCTAGTGAACATCCCGAATATTATGGTGGGATTATCGATTTAAATCGGGAAAAGCAAACTACAGAAGCGAATACTGTATTAGGAATAATTAATCATTCTCTCCAGGAAGATTATTTCTCGATCAGGCAAGAAAAGATATATGTTCCTCGTCTAGTAAAAGCAAAATCACTAGGAAAAAAATTATCAGCAATTAGTGCTAATGGTTCCTATCTAATTACCGGTGGCTTGGGTGCTTTGGGATTACAGGCTGCCCAATGGCTAGCATCTAGAGGGGCCAAAAATTTGGTCTTGATCGGCAGAAGTCGCCCTAACGAGAAAGCTCAGCAAGTAATAACTGAATTAGAAAATAACGGTGTGACTATTGAGGTTGTTCCAGCAGATATTACTAATTCTGAAGCGATCGCTAATGTTATAGAGACGTACAGGGCCAATTCTTTGCGGGGTGTGATTCATGCAGCAGGAGTGCTTGATGATGGCATCTTACAAAATCAGACTTGGGAGAAATTCCATCAAGTATTAGCTCCTAAGGTAATTGGCGCTTGGAATTTACATCAATGCACTAAAGATCTTGATTTAGATTTCTTCGTCATGTTCTCTTCAGTTGCTTCTTTAGTCGGTTCCCCAGGACAGGGAAATTATGCAGCAGCTAATGCCAGTTTAGATGCGATCGCGAATTATCGTCAGAGTATCGGGTTACCTGCTTTGAGTATAAATTGGGGAGCCTGGGCCAATTCGGGAATGGCAGTGAGCCAAGGTTTTAACCGTCAAGGATTGGAATTGATTGACCCGCAACAAGGATTGGATGCTTTAGCAGAGTTATTAAATGCCAATGCCGCACAAGTTGGGGTAATGTCGGTAGATTGGGATGAGCTGAGTAAGCAGTTTCCCTATTTGAAGCAAGCTAATTATTTCTCCGAATTACTCGCTACCACAGAAACCACCGAAGAAAGCAAGACAGGAGATGTTTATCAGCAACTTCTAGGGCTCAATCCTGAAGCTAGGGAAGATTATTTAAGGGAATATTTACATAATGCGATCGCGAATATTCTCCAGCTTCAACCAGACAATTTATCTTTATCGGAAAGTCTGTTTGATTTAGGGATGGATTCTTTGATGTTGATGGAAGCAATTAATCAGCTCAAAGAGGATTTGCAATTAATGCTTTATCCCCGAGAATTTTATGAACGTCCTCGCATTGACAGTTTAGCCAAATATCTCGCAACAGAATTCTCTAATTCAGTTAACGCTCATCAGAAGTGCGACCCTGCTGATGCTTCATCAGCCAAGAGACGCGCACTTCCCGAAGGGTCATCAATTATCAGTGAGCAATTATTAGTTGCTAATGAGCAGTTCACATCAAACATTGAGCAGTTTTCTGCTCCTCATCCTTCATCCCTCATCCCTCATCCTTTAAAGGCTCCAATCGCTTTCATTCTCTCCAGTCCGCGATCGGGTTCCACTTTATTACGAGTAATGTTGGCAGGACATCCTGATATAGCCTCTCCTCCCGAGTTGCATTTACTTCCTTTTGCTACTATGGCAGCTCGGCAAGCAGAATTGGAGTCTTCCTATCTTGGTGAAGGTTTACAAAGAGCGTTCATGGAATTGCAAGGCATCGATGCCGAGGCAAGTGAAACCTTGGTGTCAGATTTGGTGCGAGATGATATTGCGGTGCCGGAAGTGTATCAAATGCTTCAAGAGCTGGCAGGCGATCGCCTATTAATTGATAAATCACCTACCTACGCGAGTAACCGAGCTATCTTAAATCAGGCAGAGGCAGTTTTTAGCAATGCCAAATATATTCATTTGGTAAGGCATCCTTATGCAGTAATCGAATCTTTTGCTCGGATGCGGATGGATAAGCTCATTGGCGAAGGAAATAGTAATGCCTATCAGCTAGCAGAGTCGGTTTGGAATCAAAGCAACCATAATATCCTTGATTTTGCCCAACAGATAGATAGCGACAAACTGTTACTAGTTCATTATGAAGAGTTAGTTGCTAGCCCAGAAAAAGTGATGCGGGAAATCTGTAACTTTTTAGATCTTCCTTTCCATCCTGGAGTTTTGACTCCCTATGAAGGAAACCGCATGACGGATGGGGTGAGTGATAAATCTATGTCTATTGGTGACCCCAATTTCCTTAAGCGTAAGCAAATAGACCCCAAAATGGCTGATGCTTGGCGAGAAATTAAGCTTCCCTTGCTTCTGAATGATTTCACTCAAGATATCTCGGCTAGGCTTGATTATGAGTTGACTCAGGAATTAACAGCAGAAGATAATATTCCGCTTTCGGAACTCGACCATAAAATGGAAGAGATATTGGTTAATATTAGGGGTTTGCGAGTCTGTCTCTGTACTTGGGGGCCGAAAGAAGGGCCGATTGTCGTTTGCCTACACGGTATCTTAGATCAGGGTGCGGCTTGGTCGGAAGTGGCAATTCGTCTAGCTCAGAAGGGTTATCGGGTTGTGGCTCCAGATTTGCGAGGACATGGGAAGAGTGATCGCGTTGGCAAGGGTGGCTCCTATAATTTGATGGATTTCCTCGGGGATGTTGATGCGATCGTGGAGGCCTTGGCGGGTAAAGCCTTTACGTTGGTAGGTCATTCCTTGGGCTCAGTGGTGGCCGCGATTTTTGCCAGTGTTCGTCCCCAGCTGGTGAAAAATCTGGTGCTGATTGAAACCATCCTGCCCACGGATGCGGCGGAAGAGGATGCGGCAGAACAATTAGCGACTCATCTTGATTATCTAGCATCTCCGCCTCAACATCCGATTTTTCCCGATGTGGAAGCGGCTGCAGAAAGATTGCGTCAAGCAACTCCTGGATTATCCAAAGCGATCGCGATGATGTTGGCCGAAAGAATCACCGAACCCTATGGAGATGGCGTGAGATGGCGTTGGGAGCCTTTGTTGCGTACTCGTGCTGGTATTGGGTTTAATGGCATCGGGCGATCGCGTTATTTGGGTTTATTAAAACGGATCAAAGCTCCAATTACTTTGGTTTATGGAGACAAGAGTAGTTTTAATCGTAATGAAGACCTCACAGAACAACAAGCTGCCATGCCCAATGCCAAAAGGGTTGTATTGTCTGGAGGTCATAATTTACCTTTGGAAGAGCCCAATGGGATTGCCAAGATTATCAGTAGTGCGATCGCGTTGACCAGCAAGTTAATTCCTTGACCATTAAACATTAAACATTGACCATTAGACTTTGATTAACGTCAGCTCGACGAATTTTCCTTGTGCTTAAATTTCCCAAGTTGAACAACGAAGTAATAGGCTTTTCCCCAAATCCCTAAATCCCCGAGTCCTTAATTCAAAACTAGTAAATTCTGTGCCCATCGAACTCAGGTTGATTAGCCAAATGATAGCTGAACAGCTTCTGCTGCCTGCCTCCCTGAAATGGTTGCCCCCTCCATGCTGTCTATATAATCTTGCTGTGTATAACTACCAGCC
Source organism: Xenococcus sp. PCC 7305 (assembly GCF_000332055.1). Taxonomy (GTDB): domain Bacteria; phylum Cyanobacteriota; class Cyanobacteriia; order Cyanobacteriales; family Xenococcaceae; genus Xenococcus. The sequence continues at coordinate 24,620 of NZ_ALVZ01000171.1, forward strand.
AAGAAGAAATTCGGAATTGGAGTTTTCTGTGCTGGCCGATAAACATCCATCCCTGGAGCCTCGCGATAAAGAGATTGGGCTAGTTTCACCACATTAGACCAAGTCATCTTGAGCTCACGGGAAGAAGGGAATAACTTGTGAACCTGTTGCAAAACATGATTCGCGATCGCATCATTTTTCTCCGCAATAAAAGGATCTCCAGGAGTCAGTACCAATTGCAGCAGAGAACCTTCTCCTGGTTTGTAGTAATCTCCAGGACTAGTTAATGCTAGATCTGCAAAGCAAGAAAAATCAGCATCAGCAGTATAGAGCAAATTATCGATGCCCACAGCTTTCTCTAATTGTTTCTGCTGCTCGGGATCATTGAGCTCGGTCACCCAACCATCGAAGCGTAATTGCACTGTAGCTACAGGAACAGCGTCTAGCTTATAGATATTGTCAAATTCCGACCATTTACGCCATGCTTCGGGTAAAACCTTCTTAATACCTGGAACATCACAAGCGAAAACATAGGCGTCGGCATTAATGACTTCCTCGGTTTCGCCCTGAGCTACTACAATTCCTGTGACCTTAGTTTCGCTGCCTTCTTCGTACAAAATTTCTCTGACCCGACGACGAGTATGAATCTTGGTTCCTTTCGCTTCGAGATATTCAACGATAGGTTTGTGAAGATATTCGTGGGGAGAACCTTCTAACATTCGCAAAATTGAAGCTTCTGTTTTCGCTGCAAAAAACTGAAAAATAGTGAGCATACAGCGGGCGGAAATATTTTCGGTATCGATAAATCCCAAAGCATAGGCGATCGGATTCCACATCTTTTTGAGGCTGCCATTATTGCCCCCATGGGAGCGAAACCAATCGGCAAAACTAATCGAGTCGAGATCGCGAATATTTCTCATCGCGCCTTCAAAATCGATTAAACCTCGAACAATAGGACTAGTGCCCAGAGCCAGAGAGTTGGCAATTTTATCGACTGCTGATAGTTGAGACGAGGTGAAGAAAGCTTTCAACCCATGAAAAGGTGCACCGACGGGAAAGCGAAAATCGAGCTCGCCGACTTTGCCACCATTGTTGATAAAAGTATGAGAATGCTCTTTCAGACGGAGATTATCAATGGCCCCGACTTTTTTCATTAGGGCAAAAAGATTGTAATAGCAGCCGAAGAAGACGTGGAGACCCATTTCGACATGATTTCCATCTTTATCTACCCAACTGCCAACTTTTCCGCCGACAAAAGGGCGTGATTCAAAAATTTCTACTTCATGACCAGCATCAACCAAGTCGATCGCCGTTGCCATTCCCGCTAATCCCGCACCTACTATTGCAACCCGCATTCAATCTTTTTCCGTTAATTTTCTTTACATATTTTAATATATGTTCGGTCTGGTGTGAATTGGAAAACAAAGATAAGAGTTACTATAGCTCCAACAAAAAGATAGTAATTTGAACTAAAATAAAGAAGTAGTTATTCGTCACAATAATTTCAATAATTTTATTTATGGCTACCAAATCATATTTTCGTTACTGGGACTTATTGGTCGAAAACTCTGATGGAAAGCCTATTCTCATCGTTGAGGTTAAAGGAAAAACCAACACATCTTCAGAATGGGCATCCAAACTGCGGCGAAATATCCTAGCACATGACAGTTTGCCCAAAACTCCCTATTTTTTAATAGTTTTCCCAGATAAATTTTATCTCTGGACTGATTCTAAAGTTGGGCAAAACGATAGAGAAGTTAAGGCAGGAGAGCCTAACTATATTGTTGATGCTTTTCCCATACTCAAACCCTATCTTACAAAGGCAGAAGTCACAGTTGATCACCTCACAGGACAAAGCTTAGAACTGATTGTGGCATCTTGGCTTGGAGGGCTGATTCATTCTGATCAACCCTCAGAAGATTTAGATAAATCTCAATCTTGGTTAATTGATTCTGGATTATATGCGGATTTGGTTGGAGGTAAGATTGAGTATGAGGCCGTTGCGTGAATATTTATGTTGAAACTAATTTTGCTTTAGAGCTAGTCTTTGAGCAAGAACAGTCCGAAAGTTGTGAACAGATTCTGCAACTTTGTGAGAGCAACCGAGCACAATTGATTATTCCTGCCTATAGTCTTGCCGAACCTCATGAAAAGCTCAATCGTCAGGCAACTAGCCGTCGAAATCTCCAAAAGTTACTCAATGATGAATTACGGCAACTTTCCCGTACGACATCTTATGCCAATCGGATTCGAAGCATTCAAGATATTGCTAGTTTGATGGTGCAAAGTAATGAGGAAGAATGGCAACGTTTTGTTCAATATCGAGCTCAATTTCTTCGCATTGGTAACATTATTGCACTCAACATAGATATTTTGAGAGAAGCAGCATCTTATGAAAATACTTATGACTTAAAATCACAAGATGCTATCGTCTATGCATCAGTTATCAGACATTTAAAGCATGATCAACCCCAGCAAGCATGTTTCCTCAATCGAAACTCAAAAGATTTTGATAATCCAGATATTATTGAAGAATTAAATGGATTTAACTGTAGGATGATCTTCCGATTCGATGATGGTTATAGTTTTATCCAATCTCAATCTTCTTAGCAATCAGCTTTGCTAGCAGTTTTGTCTGGTTTTTCATAGTTTTTTTACTCTCTAGAGGCGACTCCTAAACCGGCAAATAGAATATAGGGTAAATAGGAACTTCCACCAACCCAGTAAGCGCGATCGCTCAAATCTACCAAATCATTAAAAGCTTCAAAAATATTGCCCGCTACCATTGTATTTTTGACTCGGCCAACAATTTTGCCTTGTTCGACTTTGTAACCCAAATCCAAATTGACAGAAAACTCTCCTGCTAATTGATTAGATTGCCCCGCACCCAATACCTGATCGACAATAATGCCTTCTTCCATCCCGGCAATCAGCTCCGCCAAACTGCTATTCCCAGAGCTCATACAAAGGTTGACTAAACTAGGACCAGGACGAGACAATCCGCCACGGAAACCATTCCCCGTAGAAGTTGTTCCCCCACGAGCAGCCCAACGACGATCCCAATAAAATTGTTTGACGATGCCATTTTCTACTAAAAGTTTCTTCTGGGTAGGAGTTCCCTCGTCATCAAACTGACAAGCTGAGACGCCAAACGTGGGATCTTCGGTGAGAGTCAAACGCTCATCAAAAACTTTTGACCCGAGTTTTTCAATCAAAGGAGAAGCCTTCTGAACTACTGCCTGCCCCGACAAAATGGTCTTGAACAAGCGCCCGATCGCCATTGCCGCGGCCAAAGGGGTAAATAAGACAGGATAAGTTCCGCTGGAGATAGTCGCATTATGTTCTGCATTTTGATATTTACCAACCAGATCTGTGACCAAACCATTATAATCAGGCTCTTTTTCTCGGGTAACTTCAAAGGCATAAGCCTGTAAAAAATCTTCTCCCCGCACCAAATTGCCCGAGAGACTAGCACTAATGCCCTGGTCACTTTGTTGAGCGTAGGTGTTGGTCGTGGTGGCTAGTTGAACCTGAGTTGCTCCAAGATTAAAACTCGTATCGACTAAAATATCCGGATTATATTCATGAACTTTGGCAATGAGCTCTTCCCCAATGTTCACTAGTTTTTCTGTACTAGGCAGTTGATAATCACTAGCCTCAGAACTTAACTGAACATTACTCGCAAAATCAAATTCGACAGGATCGGAGATGGCTGCCGTCGCGATCGCAGCTTCCACCAGATCATCTAAGCGAGTTAGATCACTAGCACTAGCAAAACCCAATTTGCCATCGGCAATCACTCTGAGGGCAATTCCTTCTACAGCCTTAGTTTCCAAAGATTTCAAGCGATTATTGGCAAACTCAATGGGAGTATCCTGACTTGCAAGGTAATATACTTCTGCTTCAATATTTTTTTTCTTTGCCAGATCGATGACTTGTTCTAAATAATTATTCATTTATTGGTTTGTAAAGGCTAATGACTTATCTCCTCGATAGTCTATCAATATTATTCTGTTCGAAACAAAGCTGCAAAAATACCGGCTAAACAAGATTATGAGTGTGGTATTTCTATGGCCAGATTATCGAGTAGTTTCAACTATCAATAAACTGCTATTCTGTTGTAACTGGATGGTTATAGCAAGTTTTATTATGGTTGATTTTTTATTGGAAGTTGGAGTTGAAGAATTGCCCGCTGATTTCGTCGGCAGTGCGATCGCACAATGGCAGGCAAGAATTCCTCAAAGTTTGGCCGCAGAATTTTTAACGCCTCAAAGTATTGACGTTTACGGAACACCCCGTCGTTTAGCTGTCTTGATTCAAGGATTACCCAGCAAACAATCAGATCGCGAAGAAGAAATTAAAGGGCCCCCCGCTAGGGCCGCCTTCAAAGACGGAAATCCCACCAAAGCAGCGGAGGGGTTTGCGCGCAAACAAGGAGTAGCTGTGAGCGATTTGGAACTGCGAGACACCGACAAGGGAGAGTTTGTTTTTATTCAGAAACAAATATCTGGTCAAGCAATCACCGAAATTCTACCCGGATTATGTCGGCAATGGATCACAGGATTGGAAGGGAAAAGGTTTATGCGTTGGGGTGATGGAGATATGCGATTTCCTCGGCCAATTCGTTGGTTAGTGGCATTACTCGACGATGCGATCCTGCCTTTGGAGTTGGTCAATGGCTCAGAAAAGATCACAAGCGATCGCCTTTCCCGGGGTCATCGAGTTCTACATCCCGAATCAATATCTTTGACCCAGGCAGCAGATTATGTAACCGCCTTGCGCCAAGGCTTTGTCGAAGTAGATTCCCAGCGTAGAAAACAGAAAATAGAACAAGATATTGCCGCAGTTGCCCAGGAAATTGCCGGAGAAGCGGAGGTTTATCCTGAATTGCTAGAAGAAGTTGTCAATTTAGTTGAATATCCCACCGCGGTAGTTGGCAAGTTTGAGCCGGCATTTCTCGATTTGCCAACGGAGGTCATTTCCACCGTGATGGTGACTCACCAACGCTACTTTCCGATTAAAAAGCAAGATTCACCGGCGCTGTTACCAAATTTTATTACTATTTCTAACGGCGATCCCCAGCAATCTGAGGCGATCGCAGAAGGTAATGGTCGAGTGATTAGAGCTAGGTTAGCCGATGCCCAATTCTTTTATAAAGCAGACTGTGATGAACATTTAGATACTTATTTACCTCAATTAGAAACCGTTACTTTCCAAGAACAATTGGGGACAATGCGCGATAAAGTAGATCGCATTATGGAAGTGTCCAATGCGATCGCAGCCCAGCTAGAAATCACCGAAGAGCAAAAAAAAGACATTGAAAGTACGGCGTTACTTTGCAAAGCAGATCTGGTCACGCAAATGGTCTATGAATTCCCTGAATTGCAGGGGGTCATGGGGGAAAAATATGCTTTGGTTAGTGGAGAAAATGCAACTGTCGCGAAAGGTATTTTTGAGCATTATTTACCAAGAGGTGCAGATGATATTATGCCCGAAACCTTGAATGGTCAAGTAGTCGGTCTGGCAGATCGCTTGGATAGCTTAGTTAGTATTTTTGGCTTGGGGATGATTCCCACTGGTTCTTCCGATCCTTTTGCTTTGCGCAGAGCGGCCAACGGTGTTGTCAATATTATTTGGTCTGCCAATTTAGAAGTAAATATTCAGGAATTGCTGCAACAAGGAGCCAATGAATTTCTGGCTTCTCATCAAGATCAAGCATCCCCTTTAGATGCTCTCCAAGAATTTTTTATGCAACGTCTTCGTACTCTTTTGCAGGATGAAAAAAATATTGATTACGATTTAGTAAATGCCATTTTGGGAGAAGCCGATGCTGAGTATACAAACAGAGCTTTGACCAATCTTTTGGATGTTCGCGATCGCGCCTTGTTCCTCCAAGCAATCAGGCTTAATAGTCAGTTAGACAATATTTATGAAACTGTCAATCGTTCTACTAGATTGGCAAGCAAAGGAGACTTAGATACCCAACAATTAGATCCTCAAGCGGTAATCAATTGCGATTTATTTGAATCTCCCGCTGAAGAGTCTTTCTATAATGCTTTAGTGAAATTACTTCCCCAAACAGAATTTGCTTTAGCTACCAGAAATTATCAAATACTAGTTGATGGGTTGAGTGATCTTGCTCCTAAAGTTGGTCAGTTTTTCGACGGTGAAAATAGTGTTTTAGTCATGGCTGAAGATGAAAATATTAAAAACAATCGTCTCAACTTACTCGGTTTGTTGCGCAATCATGCCAGGGTGTTAGCTGATTTTGGGGCGATCGTAAAGAGCTAATGAGCTTTACTTCTAAACTTCTGCCTTCTGCCCTCTGCCCTCTGCCTTAGCTTACTTGGCTCTACCCACATGAATATCTCTCACCCTAACAGGGACACAGGCATGGGTCATTTGAGCTATTTGCATGGGCTCACCTTTGCCACACATATTAGTCCCACATTGCTGCAATTCTGACTCATCGCCGATCGCATCTACCTGATTCCAAAAATCAGTTGTCATACTGTGATAAGTCACATTTTTGAGCATGCCGACAATCTTGCCTTTTTCAACTTTCCAGAAGGCATCACCACCAAATTGGAAATTACGCCGCTGCTGATCGATGGAAAAACTGCCAATGCCATCGATTAAAATTCCCTCTTCTGTCTCTGCGATCATCTCGGCTAAACTAGCAGTGTTGCTCCCCCCTGGTTTTCCTGGCTCCAGACCAAGATTGGGGATTCGCACCATCGGCACACTAGACCAACTATCGGCAAAGGCACTGCCATTGCTACTGCCTCGGCCCAATCTATAGGCGGTTTCCCGATCAGTTAGGTAATCATTAAGAATCCCATCTTTCACTACATACCATTTTTGTGCGGGTACACCCTCATCATCATAGGCGAGAGTACTTCTTCCCTTATTCTGGGTACGATCTGCCACAAAATTGACCCAAGGAGCAGCATATTGAAGATTTTGCCATTTGTCTGTAGTTGCAAAACTAGTTCCTGCAAAATTGGATTCATAACCGTAAACCCGATCTAATTCGGTTGGATGCCCCACTGATTCATGAATAGTCAAAAAGAGGTTGGTAGGTTTGAGAATCAAAGTTGTTTTCTTGTCGAGATCCCATTGTGGTGCCTGGACTTTGGCGATCGCCTCTGTGGCAACTCGTTCGACATTGGCAAGTAAATCATCTGGATTAATATGTTCGTAACCAATATTTAAGGGCGGACGTTCATAACTGCGTTCTTGAGCATCACCATTAGCGATCGCAGTACAACCAAAACCCCCATAACTACGATAGAAAGTTTGGTCGATTAATGAGCCTTCGGTCGAGGCAAATACTTTATTTTCCTGGGAAAAACTCAGGAAAGAGGCAGCTTTTTTAATACCCTGGTCGCCATAGCTTAAAAGGCGATCATTAATCTCTAATAATAATTCAGCTTTTTCCCCAATGGAAATCGTAAAAGGATCGATCCCAATAGGAGTAATATACTGGTCCTGGTAAGCGTCTACCGGAACTAATCGCACAGGTTCTTGTTGACTTAAACGACTTCCCTTGGCAATCTCAACCGCTAGATTTACAATCCTGGTTACTTCCTCGGCCGTTTTTCGATGGGAAGCGGCAAAACCCCAAGCTCCATCTAAGAGCACTCGCACCCCAAACCCAGAGCTATCATTATCCGCAAGATTTTTCAAAGAGCGATCGCGCGCGGATAATCTTTGATTGCGATATTTACAAAGGCGGATATCGCCATATTCGCAGCCAGCTTGACGAATCAGATTCACCGCCAGGTTAGCCAGTTCTTGAGTTGTGAGATGAGGGGGTGCTTGTACCATATTAAAGTTTCGCTTGAGGAATCTGAGGATGGGGTGTTCAATACCTAACTTAATATAACAATCCTTCTGAGTTGATGTATCCTCAATTCTTCTGCAAAATTTCTGGTTCAGTAGCGCCAAATTTTCTAATCAAAGGTTTTTCCGCTTCGGTAAAAGCCTCAAATGATTTTTTTTGGGATTCTAACAGCTCAACAGTTGCATCAGAAATATCTCCAGTGCGAGCCCAAAGGCGATCGCGTAGTACTTGTTCTGGCGCAGTGCAGAAAATAATTTCGAGGGAAATTTGCTTAGTTTGAGCTTTAGCGATGACTGCTGTTCGTAAACTTTGGCGATCGTATTTAGCATCTAGAATCACTGTATAACCATAGCTAGCTAACTTGATGCCCAATTCCGATAATTTCCCATAGGTCTTGCGGCTCATGTCTGGAGTATAAATACTAGGATCTCCTGCCTGGTCTAAGGGCGTGCCCGATAAATGTTTGCGCACCGCATCTGAGCGAATATGAATTGCCCCCAAACTATTTGCCAGTTGTTTGGCGACTGTAGTCTTCCCAGAACCCGATAAGCCAGACATGAGAAAGAGTTTTCCCTCATGGGGTCGGGTATATTGCCAAGCCAAACGGTAATAATTTTCTGCTTTGGCTCCTGCGTGAAGTTGTTTCTGCTCTGGCAAAGTGGGATTATCCCAGAGCCAAGAATTAATCTTGGCGCGAACATAAGCCTGTCGCGATAAATATAAAGGCAAGACGAACAAGCCATCCCAATCCCCAGTTCTTTCTATATAGCTATTGAGGAAAACATTAGCCAATTCTTGGTGTCCCGAAGCTTCGAGATCCATCATCAAAAAGGCCACGTCATACATAACGTCGACAAAGCGAAACTGCTCATTAAACTCAATGCAATCGAAAAGCTGAATTTTGTTCTGCCAAAAACAAATATTGTCCAGATGTAAATCACCGTGACATTCGCGAATCCAATTATTTTCCTGCCTTTGTTTTAATGATGTAGCTTGTACAGTAAAAAAGCGATCGCTAAAGCTTTTCGTTTCCTCATATTGTTGTTGGGTTTGCAAGCTACCGATATATTTTTGGCTTTGTTGATAATTTTGGGCGATCGCATTTTGAAGTTGGGCAATATCTCCAAAACTGCGAATGTAATCACTAGTTTTAGCTCGCAAATGAACCTGAGCCACGATGCGGCCTAATTGAGCTACTAAATCCCTGGTCAGTTTCCCTTGTTTGAGCATATTACTTAACAGCGAATCCTGGGGAAATTGACGCATTTTTAAAGCATATTCCTGAGCTTCTCCTGAGCCATCCAAGACAAATTTTTGTCCTATTTGAGTAATTGGTAATACTTCTAAATAAATTTCTGGAGCTAAACGATGATTTAATCGCAATTCTTCTTGGCAGAAATGATGTCTTGCCGCAAGAGTCGAGAAGTTGAGAAAACCCAAATTCACAGCTTTTTTAACTTTGTAGACATAATCCCCTGTTAAGAGAACATAGGAAATATGGGTTTGAATCAGCTTAATGGGTTCAGTAACTGGATGGGGATAAAACTCGGGTTGCATCATGAGTTTTATGAGGTAGGGAAGGGCTTGCTGTAGCATGATTTATACCCCTATTCAAGTTTGTTGAAATTTGTCAAGATTTTTAACTCTCTAAAACTTCCTTCGTTAGCCTAATGGTAACAAGATTGACATTTTATTCGGCGATCCAACATGCTCTAAAGGCGATCGCGACAACATTAGAGGAGAATATTTTGATGAGTCAACTCGTAATCTTATATCTTGGTTTCGTTACATCGTTGATTATAGGCGTCGGGTTTCTTCATTTACTGCCTCGTCTGGGTAAAATGGGTCAGGAGATTTCTGATTGGTTTTGCGCTGCTCCAGGCATCGATTTGGCATTAGCCTATTTTATGTTAGTACCTGTGACTGTCGGCTCTCTAGCATCAGGCTGGCAAGGACTAGGAATTGCGTTGTTAGCCGAATTAACTACCCTCTGGCTCTGGATTTTTGCCCATGAATTGACTCATGCCCAGGAATTGCAGCAAGCCAATATTCATCGCACTTTAGGTAGCATAGTTGGCAAATGGCAAAATCATTTAGCCGTTTGGATTACGGCCTTAGCAGTCCCTCTTTTTTGGTTAGTTCGTTTTACTGAGGTGATTGTTTATCCTCCTCTAACCAAATTAATCAAATTACCCAAATATGATGCGAAGGACTGGGTAAATGTTTCAAGAAATAAGTTTGAAGGTTTAGTTGGATATGATTTGATCTGGTGTCTATATTGTGATTGGATGACTGGAGTTTGGTCATTAGGCACCGAAATGTTACGCAATGTTGAATCTTTCTGGTGCCCAATTCGCTTTTATTCTGAGAAAAAATGTGAAAATTGCCAGCTCGATTTTCCCGATGTTGACAATGGCTGGGTGCCAGCGAATGGGACAGTAAAAGATGTGACAAAAGTTTTAGAAGCTAAATATACGCCCTCCCAAGAAGAGCGAGCTTGGTTTGGTCATCCCTGTCGGGGTTCCTCAGAGGAATCTGCTGACAATCAGCAACGAACATCAGTAGATGTTTAAGACGCTTTAATGAGCTCTAATAAACTCAGCGATCTCATTGACTAGGGCTTCGGGTTCGTCAGCTCGAATCAAATGACCACTATTCTCAAAAATCCTGAGATCCGCATTGGGAATCGCAGCGGCAATTTCTTCGGAGAATTCTGGGGGGCAGATCCAATCATGCCTCCCCGCAATTACTAAAGTAGGAGCCGTAATTGTGGGTAATTGCCCTAAAACATTATAATTGCGCAAGAAACCACCAAAAGCCATATTAATCGCATCGATAGAATAAATAGTTCTATCCCAAGATTCAGCGCTGAGCTGCGGATCATAGGTTAGAGAATACATCGGCCCCATAACTTGAAAATATTCTTTGAGTTGCGCTTCATTGGCGAATTTGCCTGACCATAAACGCTCAGCACAGATTTTTTGAGCTTCGGTTCCTTGTTTTGCCAACAAAGCTTGGGCTCGGGCGATAAAACGGGAATCCGCAACTGTGGCGATCACGATCAAATGGGAAACTCGCTGAGGATAACGAATTGCATAGGAAAGGGCCACCATCCCGCCGTAGGAAGTCCCAATGACAACGATTTTGTCTAATCCCAGATATTGGCGCAAAGCTTCCATGTCTTCGATATTATTCTCCAGGGTATAAGTCTCCTTGTCCCCTCGTGCTGACCTCCCTTGTCCTCGATGGTCAAAGTATACAAGTTGCATTTCCCGACTTAAGGGAGAGAATCCCAATTTATAGGAACTGTGATCGACCCCTGGTCCACCATGAACCAGAAAAGCAACTGGTCGCTCACGCATTACAGTCCCGTCGACGACTAAAGAAGAGCCTTCAGTATCAAAAAAAAGCTCTGTATCTCGGATGGTTGCTCGCATGATTAACTTGCCCTCAAATATTTAGGTCAATACTTATTGTTTCCGCACAGCAAGACTAGTGGACGTAGGCGTAAATAAGCTATCTATCAACGAGGAGCGAAAAGCTGATGTATCAAGACTTATTACTTATTACTTATTACTTCCGCGCAGCGGCACTAGGAAGGCCCAAAGAAAATTGTTAATAAACTAACTCCTAAAAATATTACCCAGATTATTAATTCCAATTTGCTGATTTTACTAAACATAATTTATTTATTATTTTCTGGTTGATTTTAACTTGAAACTAAACCGCGTTTGCATTCAAAACTAGATTTTTGAAATAAAAATGACAAGGTGATTAGAATCACTCACTTTTAACGGGGCTTCGCCCTTGAAGGCAGAGGGCAGATGGCAGAGGGCAGAGGGCAGCGGTGAGACCCCGCGCCGCCGTCAGGCGCAAGGGAACGCTCACCAAGAGAGAGGGCAGAAGGATAAAACTACTTCTAATTTATTCGTTTA